>NZ_PGVC01000003.1:0-137201 GCF_002860225.1 Bacillus sp. V33-4 | reverse complement strand
CAGGACCGAAACGACCGAAGGGCTAGGCGCTGAAGCTGGACAATGAAATGCGGAAGCGCCTTGAAGCGGAAAAAAAGCTTGGAGATTAAATATGGAGGTGGCCAAGTAATGTTAACAGCAGAAGATAAAATCTCACAAATCGTTGACGGAAAAAGAGTCATTGTGAAAAAGCCTGAGCTGCTTGCACCGGCCGGTAATTTGGAAAAGTTAAAAATTGCTGTCCATTACGGTGCAGACGCCGTCTTTATTGGCGGCCAGGAATACGGCCTGCGTTCCAATGCCGGTAACTTTACTTTTCAAGAAATGAAGGAAGGCGTCGAGTTTGCTAGAAAGTATGGGGCAAAAATTTATGTAACGACCAATATCTTTGCCCATAATGAGAACATCGATGGGCTTGAGGAATACTTGCTTGGTTTGAAAGATACAGGGATCGCGGGAATTATCGTCGCCGATCCGCTTATTATTGAAACATGCCGCCGGGTTGCCCCGGAAATTGAAGTCCACTTAAGCACGCAGCAGTCCCTTTCCAACTGGAAAGCCGTCCAGTATTGGAAAGAGGAAGGACTTGAACGCGTCGTTCTTGCCCGCGAAACAAGCGCAGAAGAAATTCGCGAAATGAAGGAAAAGGTCGATATTGAAATCGAAGCGTTCATTCATGGAGCGATGTGTATCGCATACTCGGGCCGCTGTACATTAAGCAATCATATGACAGCCCGCGATTCAAACCGGGGCGGTTGTTGCCAATCATGCCGCTGGGATTATGACCTGTACAAATTGGAAGGTGACAATGAAGTTGCCCTTTTTAACGAAGGGGATTCCGCTTTTGCGATGAGTCCGAAGGATCTGAAGCTAATTGAATCAATTCCGAAAATGATTGAGCTCGGCATCGACAGCTTGAAGATTGAAGGAAGAATGAAATCAATTCACTATGTTGCGACCGTCGTAAGCGTTTATCGTAAAGTGATTGATGCCTACTGCGCAGACCCCGACAATTTTGCGATTCGGAACGAATGGCTCGAGGAATTGGATAAATGTGCAAACCGCGAGACCGCTTCAGCTTTCTTTGAAGGCGTTCCGGGGTATAAAGAGCAAATGTTTGGAAATCATAGCAAAAAGACGAAATTTGATTTTGTCGGCCTTGTTCTTGATTATGATCCGGACATACAAATCGTTACGCTGCAACAGCGCAATCATTTTAAACCCGGGCAGGAAGTAGAATTCTTTGGTCCGGAAATTGAAAATTTCACGCACGTCATTGATCAACTTTGGGATGAAGACGGCAATGAACTTGATGCAGCGCGGCATCCCCTGCAGATTGTCAAATTCAAATTAAATAGGCCGGTCTACCGAAACAACATGATGCGAAAGGAGCTTTAAACCGATGAAACGCAAACCAGTTGTTATTGGTGTAGCTGGCGGTTCCGGCTCGGGAAAGACAAGTGTATCAAAAGCGATATATCACAGCTTTAAAGGCCATTCAATTTTAATGATTGAACAGGATTACTATTATAAAGATCAGACGCATTTGCCGTTTGAAGAAAGGCTTAAAACGAATTATGACCACCCGCTTGCATTTGACAATGATTTATTGATTTCCCACCTGAAAAGATTGCTTGCTAATGAGCCGATCGAAAAGCCAGTATACGATTATGCAATTCACACAAGGTCTGACGAGGTAATCGCTGTCGAACCAAAAGACGTCATCATCCTCGAAGGCATACTCGTATTGGAAGATGAGCGGCTCCGCAACTTAATGGATATAAAATTATTTGTTGATACTGACGCCGATTTGCGGATTATTCGCCGCCTCCGCCGCGACATTAGAGACCGCGGGCGGAAAATGGATGCGGTTATTGAACAATATGTAAATGTTGTTCGCCCCATGCATAACCAATTTATCGAACCGACAAAAAGATACGCAGATGTGATCATCCCTGAAGGCGGTCACAACCATGTTGCAATCGACTTAATGGTCACTAAAATTCAAACAATTCTTGAACAAAAATCATTTTTATGAAACAATAACGTATATATCATTAAAATGTCCTTGTGACTGAAAGTGATGCGCGCCCTTTATAAGAGGACGCGCTCCTATGTATTTGTAAGTACATTACATACTTTAATACACAATCTATATGGGGGATTGTGAAACCAGAAGGAGTGAAGGGTTTTGGCTGCAGAGAAAATATTCCCGATGACACAGGCTGGAAAAGAAAAGCTTGAACAAGAATTAGAACATTTGAAAACGGTAAAACGCAAAGAAGTGGTTGAACGGATTAAAATCGCAAGAAGCTTTGGCGATTTATCCGAGAATTCGGAATATGATTCAGCGAAAGAAGAGCAGGCTTTCGTTGAAGGCCGGATCACGACTCTTGAAAATATGATTCGCAACGCAAAAATAATTGAAGAAGACGAAATGAGCAGTGATTCTGTTTCCTTAGGCCGCTCCGTTACATTTGTCGAGCTTCCCAAAGGCGAAGAAGAAACATACACAATTGTCGGAAGTGCAGAAGCAGATCCGTTTGAAGGTAAAATTTCCAATGATTCACCGATCGCAAGAAGCCTGATGGGCAAAAAAGTCGGCGACGAAGTATCCGTTCAAACTCCTGGTGGAGAAATGAGCGTCCGAATCGTTTCAATCCACTAACATAAAACGTCCGCTGCTGCGGGCGTTTTTTAATATCTGTTTTTTATCAGCTCCTATATATAACCGTTTGAAAATTGAAAACCTCGTCAACACTTTTGATGAGGTGTTTTTTATGTGGAGAAAACGGGTGCTCGTTTGGCTTTTTATATGTTTTTCAGGATTTATGCTGCTGTTGGGCAGGCTCGTCCAAGTTCAATTATTTGCTGCGGAAAACTTTTCAAAACATCATATTAACTTGCTCGAAGCAAGCGTCCAGCAGCGCTCCCAGGAGATGGTGCTTGACCATGGCAGGGGCAATTTTCATGACCGCAATGGCCGGCCGATCGCTTATGAAAAGAAAGCAGTGTTAATCTTGTTTCCTTTTCTTGAAAAAATGGAATGGGATGCAGAAAGGGTGGCGAAAATCGTCGATGCCCCCAGGACAGAGCTTATCGCAGCAGTCGCGAAAAGTAAGCAGCCGTTTGCGTTTCGGTCACCCGAACCATTGATATTAACGAATCATCAAATGGACCGCATCAATTCATTAAAAATACCAGGTGTGTTTGCAGTAGAACAAAAATATCCGCTGGAGAAAGTCCCCGCTGGACAGTTGATTGGAATTACCGGGGAAAACACAGCGGAGCTTCGGCAAAGATATCCAGGAAAGGATCTTTCCCCGCAAACGTTGATTGGCGTTTCGGGGCTTGAAGCAAGCTTTGATGAGTTTTTGCTCCCGGAAGGAAAGTCGAAGCTTGTCTTTCATGTGGACGGCGATGGCGGGCCTTTGTTTGGCATTAATGTGAAATATGTGGACCCGGCAAATCCGTTTTATCCGGTCAATATTAAAACAACATTGGATATTGAGTTGCAGAAACGGGCTGAGGAACTGGCGGATCAGCATGGCATTATAAAAGGCGGCCTCGTTTTGCTCGATATTGAGACAAACAGTGTGCTTGCGATGGTTTCCCGCCCCAATATCAGTCAACAGGATCCATATAATCAAAATGGAATCACTAACATGATGCTAAAGGAGCAAATTATGGGGTCGGTCTTTAAAACCGTTATTGCCGCAGCCGCGATTGATTACGAGCTTGACAACCCGTCCCGGACGTTTGACTGCAGCAAGAAAATTAACGGGGAACCGGATAAGACCTATGAGCATGGCACCTTAAATTTTATTGATAGCTTTGCGAGAAGCTGCAATTATACGTTTGGAGAATTGGCAAAGGAACTGAGCGACATTGACCCGAATCTGATTGAGGAATATGCAGAAAAATTATCGCTAACCGGCCCGGTTGGCTGGCAGGGCAGTGTCTACCATTTTGACGATTTTAAACAAATGGCCGATGAAGATATTGGCCGGGTGTTCAGGAAGGATCAGGAAAGAACGGACAAGAACTTTGTGGCCCTCTCCGGAATAGGACAGCATGAGGTAAGGGCAACGCCTTTAGCGGTGGCCAGCATGATGGCTGTGATTGCCAGAGGCGGGCAAAAAGAAATGGTTAGAGCGGTTTCCGAAATTGAATACAAAAATGGTACGGTGATGGCTGAATTTGCCCAGGCACCGTTAAAAGGGGAAGAAATCGCTCCTTATACCGCGATGAAGCTCCAGCAGTTGCTTCGCGAAGTGGTTATAAATGAAAACGGAACAGGCCGATGGTTTAACGACCTGCCTTATGAAGTAGCCGGAAAGTCGGGAACGGCGGAAACCGGTATTTTTGATCATGAACAGCAATTGCATAATAAATGGTTTGCAGGTTATTTTCCTTATCATGATCCTAAATATGCTCTCGTTACAGTCAACCTTGATGTACGCTCGGATCAAGGAGGAATAAATCCTTTTTTTGCTGACATGGTCAAGGCAGTTCATGACTATAATCTCAAACAATAAAACGTTACTTTGCCCGGCATCCACCCAATCATGAAGTTGTGCCCTTGTACAATATCCAAAATTGTGAAGGATAATCCGGTTCATGTTATCATAAATTCATGATAGAATATTGGCAGGCTGAAAAAAAGGAGGCTAAACAACTTTGAACAGTGGATTGGATGGTCGCGATACGATTTCCCGTTCTGGAAAGCGGGCTAAGAAACGCAAAACAAATATCATTTTAAATAGCTTAATCGCAATAGTCCTCGTCTTGATCATTGTTGTAGCTACGTCTATTTTTGCGGGTGGCAATGACGAAGCGGCAAGCAACGATCAACCTGTCGAAGAGAAAAGTGAAACAACGGACAAAGTGAAAAACAGCAATTCCGAAAAAGAGAAATCACAATCTGGAAAAGAAAGCAAAAACTCTGCTGAGCGTAAGGAAAAAGCAGCTAATCAGTCGGAAAGCAAAAAGTCCGATGACAATGTCGATGACGAGTCTTCCAAAGAGCAGGAAGAAGAAGCCGATGATGAAAACGAAGATCAGGCAGTCGTCACAGAAGGCGGAAGCGATCCAAATGTGAAAAATACAATCGTCAATCCGGGCTGGAAGCCGGTCGGAACCTCGCAAACCGGAGAGCATCCTGCAGGCGTTTATGAACAAGGTTCAACAGATTGGCAGGAAATGATCCAGGCGGTTACGTACGCTACTGGGCTTGACGAAAATAATATGACAGTTTGGCGTCTGGAAAACAACGGAACGAACCGGTCAGTTGCGACGATTACTGCAAAAGACACGAAACAGCCATACAGGGTGTATATCGAGTGGGTTGACCAGCAAGGCTGGAAACCGGTAAGAGTGGAAGAATTAATAGAAAACGATAAAGGCTAGTAAGCTTAGAAAGCCGATCACTTCCAAGTGATCGGCCTTTTCGATTTATCCGATTATCGTTTAGCTTTAAAATGAACAACCGCCGAGTATAACGTGTGGCCATTCTCATCGACGTGCATCTGGTGCGAAACAGAATGGACAGCAAGCATGATCGCTTTGTTGATATCGATTTGTTCATTGATTCTTTTTTCTAAAGCTTTTAAATCTGTAGCCTGAAAAAATTCAACTTTATCTTCTAATAAATCAAATTGGAAGCTCATAAATACTCCTTCTGTTAGAGTAAATTTCATAAAGCATTTCTTTAATTGAAAAACGAACAATTATATTAAAGTTAACAGCATTATTCTTTCATACTGAATCCTCCTCGTTCATTTAGACAATTTAATTCGTTTTTCGGTTTAGCTTATTACATTGTGAAATTTACTCTGTTAAACAAGATTTTTTTTATTTATTTTAAAGTGTCCAATCTTTTCTAGCAAGCTAATGTTTGCCAAGCCGGGAAGAAGTATGGTAAATTGAGAACAAGATTATTTAATTCATACTATACTGATGGGAATTATCATATATGGAGAGTGAGTAATATGGGGAAAGAATTTCTAGAGCTTTTTGAACAATGGGCTGATTCTTATGATTCCAGTGTGAGCGGTCATGACATTGAATATAAAGAGGTATTTAAAAATTATGAAAAAATTCTCGGCGAAGTGGCAGCGCGTTCAAACGGGCATGTTTTGGAATTTGGAGTGGGAACAGGCAACCTTACTGAATCATTACTGGCCAAAGGGCTTAAGGTGACCGGAATTGAACCATCTCCAGCGATGAGAAAAATAGCCGAAGAAAAACTTGCAGGCAGAGTGGCTGTATTGGGAGGGGATTTCCTCAGCTTCCCTGAAGTTGAGCCATTTCAAACGGTCGTCAGCACCTATGCTTTTCACCATTTAACAGACGAAGAAAAGGCTGAGGCGATCGCCCGCTATGGTAATCTTCTCGCTCCGGGTGGTAAAATAGTTTTTGCGGATACAATGTACGAGTCTGCAGAGGTTTATAAAGAGGCAATTACCGATGCCGTATCAAAAAGTTTTCACAATCTGGCAGAAGATTTGCAGCGTGAATACTACACGACAATTCCTATTTTAACGGAAATTCTTGAAACCAATGGCTTTACAGCTGCATTTGAGAAATGCAATGATTTTGTCTGGATTATGGAAGGTGAAAAACGTTAAGAAAGAGGTATATCCATGAAAATAGCCATTATCGGAGCAATGGAAGAAGAAGTAACGATCCTGCGCGACAAAATCTCAGGCCAACACCAAGAGACAATCGCTGGCTGTGAATTTACAAGCGGATTGATGAATGGGGCTGACGTCATCCTGCTTCGTTCCGGGATCGGAAAAGTCAATGCAGCCATGTCTACATCGATTCTTTTAGAAAAGTTCAATCCTGATTTCGTCATCAATACAGGATCGGCAGGCGGCCTTAATCCCGACTTGAATGTCGGTGACGTTGTGATTTCAACAGATGTTCGCCACCATGATGTAGATGTTACGGCGTTTGGCTATGAATATGGCCAGGTTCCCCAGCTGCCGGCTTCCTTTGAAGCTGACAGTGAATTGATCGAGATTGCTGAGAATTGTGCAAAAGAAATTGAAGGAGCCCAGGTTGTGACAGGATTAATCGCAACAGGCGATTCCTTTATGAGCGATCCGGAACGGGTCCAGGCAATCAGCCAAAAATTTACCGATCTGCAGGCGGTTGAGATGGAAGCAGCGGCGATTGCCCAGGTTGCTTATCAATTTAATAAACCATTCGTGGTCATTCGTTCTTTGTCGGACATTGCCGGAAAAGAGTCGAACGTATCTTTTGATCAATATTTACAAAAAGCGGCCTTAAACTCAGCCAATCTTGTCATGAAAATCGTCTCCTCATTACAAAATCACCATTAGGACGGAGAAGAACGGTAATGAAAGTTTACAAAAATGTACACGAACTGATCGGCCACACACCAATCGTCGAATTAAGCCGATTCCAGATACCGAAGGGTGTTGGTCTGTTTGCAAAGCTGGAGTTCATGAACCCGGGAGGCAGCGTCAAAGATCGTCTCGGCCAGGAGCTGTTAAAGGCTGCCATGGACAGCGGCAAGCTTCCTCCCGGAGGGACGGTTATTGAACCGACCGCAGGGAATACGGGAATCGGCCTTGCTCTTGCGGCGATTAATAAAGGAATCAAAGTGATTTTTTGTGTCCCTGAAAAATTCAGCATCGAAAAACAGGAGTTAATGAAAGCGCTTGGGGCAGACATCGTCCATACACCAACGGAAGATGGAATGAAGGGCGCCATCCAGAAAGCACAGCAGCTGCTTGCGGAAATTCCTGATTCATATTGTCCGCAGCAATTCAGCAATCCAGCTAATCCTGCAACGTACTACAAAACGCTGGGTCCGGAGATCTTTGAGCAAATGGATGGCAATATAGATGTTTTTGTAGCAGGAGCAGGAACAGGCGGAACGTTTATGGGAACGGCCCGTTATTTGAAGGAACAGAGACCATCTGTTAAAACGGTTATTGTTGAACCGCAAGGATCAATTTTAAACGGCGGCGAACCAGGTCCGCATAAAACCGAAGGCATTGGCATGGAGTTTTTGCCTGATTATATGGACCCGAGCTTTTTTGATGCGATCCATACGGTGTCGGATCCAGATGCGTTTTTTTTAGTAAAAGAATTAGCGGCTCGAGAAGGCCTTCTCGTCGGCAGTTCTTCAGGTTCGGCCATGCATGCAGCGCTTGAAGAAGCAAAAACTGCAAAGCCCGGCACCAATATTGTCGTGATTTTCCCTGACGGGAGCGAACGATACTTAAGCAAAAAGATATATCAAGGAGGAATTTAATTGAGACGGAAAACGCAATTAATCCATGGCGGAATCGCAGGCGATCCGAATACCGGAGCAGTTTCAGTGCCGATTTATCAAGTAAGCACATACAAGCAGGATGGTGTCGGCGGCCACAAGGGGTTTGAATACTCCAGGACCGGCAACCCGACGCGGCACGCATTGGAGGAACTGATTAAGGACCTTGAAGGCGGCCACGCAGGTTTTGCATTCGGATCAGGTATGGCGGCCATTACAGCGGTCATGATGCTGTTTAACAGCGGCGACCATGTCCTTCTGACTGATGATGTATACGGCGGGACATACCGCGTGATGTCAAAGGTGTTAAACCGGTTCGGCATTGACAGCACCTTTGTTGATACAAGCAATTTAGACAATATTGAAAAAGAAATAAAGCCAAACACAAAGGCCATTTACCTTGAAACACCGACAAATCCATTGCTAAAGGTGACCGACATTGCCGGTGCCGCCCAAATTGCTAAAAAACATGGGCTATTAACGATTGTAGATAATACATTCTCTACTCCGTACTGGCAGAATCCACTTGAGCTCGGAAGTGATATTGTTCTCCACAGCGCCACTAAATATCTCGGCGGCCACAGCGATGTTGTTGCAGGGCTTGTTGTCGTTAACAGTGAAAAACTGGCGGAAGACCTTCATTTTGTTCAAAATTCAACTGGCGGCGTGCTTGGACCTCAGGATTCATGGCTCTTAATGAGAGGGATTAAGACACTGGGGATACGTATGGAAGAGCATGAAGCGAGTACGGTAAAAATTGTCCAATTTCTTGGTGATCATCCTGCGGTCTCAAAGGTTTATTATCCTGGTTTAGAAAGCCATCCAAACCATGAAATCGCCAAGAAACAGGGCCGGGGCTATGGAGGTATGGTCTCCTTTGACGTCGGCAGTGAAGCAAACGCAGATAAATTGCTTGGAAACGTCAAATATTTTACTCTCGCCGAAAGTCTTGGCGCTGTTGAAAGCTTAATCTCGGTGCCGGCGCGGATGACGCACGCGTCCATTCCAGCGGAGCGTCGTGCAGAATTAGGGATCACGGACGGTCTTGTAAGGATCTCCATAGGCTTGGAGGATGCAGAAGATTTAATTGAAGATCTGCAGCAGGCGTTGCAAAAATAAAGCACTATGAAAAAGGAGCCGACCCGCTTTAGGGTCGACTCCTTTTTGGATATAAGTGAATAAAGATGCTTACATTTTATCGTATCGCTTAAATAAAGACGATTTTCGCTTAATTCCCGAAGTTTCCGCTTAAATCAAAGGTATTTTCGCTTAAATCCTCTCATTTTCCGCTTAATTATTCCGACTGTATAATGATAAAAGTAATTTAATGTAAATTAATAGAAATTAATGTAAAAGTTTTGAGCTCAAACTCCATAGTTCGCGACTGTAATAATATTTTCGCTCGATTAGATCAAAAAAACTAGTTTTTTTTACTAAATAACACCTCTTTTCTTAATGAAAGTCTAGTCCACGACCATGCTATATGAATTCCCAATGATTACATCCTCTATGTATCTTGCAAATATGTTAAAGTAGTCTAGCAAGCTTAAAAATAAGAAGCGCAGGTGAATGAAAAGTGAAACACAGTGCAAAACATGTTTACGAAAAAATGGTTGATTTTAAAAGGTTCGGAACGATTCTGCTGGCTGTTGGCGCTTTTTTCTATTTAGGTGCAATTATCCCGTCAGCAGCGAATACGATGACGGATTTATATATGATGATGGCTGCCTCAACAGGTTTCCTGGCCGGATCGATTTTTTTCTTTACCGTTTCAAAGCAGTACCGAACCAAGCTGACTGAAATGGATGAAGGCGAAGAATATTTAATGAAAAAGTAAAACGTCCTTGCCGGGCGTTTTTTTATGCCTTATTTTAATCGATGTACGGATCCGGACTTTTTAACTATTTATAATAAAAGGGTTTACAAGAGGAGTGAAGGTGGATATAATTACCACTGTAAGTGTAAGCAAAAATTCGAAAAAAAGGAGGTCGAGTAAAGTGATTAGAACAGGCAAAGGTATCAACCAAAACTTTATACAGATATTTACACATTCGACCACCGGGGATTGGACTGCTTAATTTTTTGAACAATGTCTATCCATGCCGCAGGGAGAATTGTGCCCTGCGGCATTTTTATGCCTTCTAACAGTAAAAAAGCCGCAGAGTCTGTACCTCTCTGCGGCTTTTTTGCGCGATTGGATAGAATAAAGGAGGTGAAAATCACTATGACTCTGAACATTTTATTTTTAACTATAACCATCAAGAGACGCAAATTATCACCCGAACAAATGGTTCAAGAAGAAATGGTTAAAGACCTAATGGAAAAAAACAAAGATCGCCAATACTCCATGTATCGAACGTTTTAATCCCACAAACAAAAATTTGAAAAGAAAGGTGGTTTTTTAAATGATATTTTTCATGCAAAATCGGCAAGCTTGCTTATGGGTGGAGAAGGATACCACCTAACACAACATTTTCAGGAGGTATGTTTATGTATCTCAACATTTTATTGCTCACGCTTATATTTCGGAAAAAGAAAAAAAGTAAATGAAACGGCTAGCCAATATTGGTAACAAAATGTTCACAACCCCGAACAGTACGCGCAATGGAAATATGGTACATTCTAAATAAATCATAAGCATACTAAAGGGGCGGAGAACATGTTCATGATCGTGATGGCGTTTTGTATTACCGGGGCAATTGGCTGTATTATTGCAGCTGAGGTAAGTGTGGAAGCTTAATTTCAAATCTAAAACACAAAGGCATCAGCCGATCTTTTTGGCTGGTGTCTTTATTGTTATCTGCGTGCATTGCACTTACCGCGGATATCGATCCTTGATATTTATAATGATTAGCAGATCATTTGGTGTAGGAAACATTTTCAAGTGAAAATATATGCTCTGGGACAGACACAAACATCCCGTTCCTTTCATAGGAATTAACTATAGGCTAAAGACTATAAGCGGGGGTGGAAAAAATGTCCGGAATTTTGACAGCGCTTGGTTATTTAATTAAGGAAATTATCTTTCTAGTTTCCTATGTTAAAAACAACGCATTTCCCCAACCGTTATCTTCCGCTGAAGAGAGAAAATACTTAAGATTAATGGCCGAAGGGGATGCACATGCCCGCAATATGCTGATTGAGCATAATTTACGTTTAGTTGCCCATATCGTCAAAAAATTTGAAAATACCGGTGAAGATGCAGAGGATCTTATTTCTATCGGGACAATTGGTTTAATTAAAGCAATCGAGAGCTATTCAGACGGAAAAGGGACGAAGCTGGCAACGTATGCGGCTCGTTGTATTGAGAATGAAATACTTATGCATTTACGAGCTTTGAAGAAGACGAAAAAAGATGTGTCGCTTCATGATCCGATTGGCCAGGATAAAGAAGGCAATGAGATATCCTTGATTGACGTTCTGAAATCTGAGTCAGAGGACGTAATTGATACGATTCAACTAAATATGGAGCTTGAAAAGGTAAAGGAATATATTGATGTCCTTGATGATCGTGAAAAAGAAGTAATTATTGGTCGTTTTGGCCTTGATCTGCAAAAAGAAAAAACGCAGCGGGAGATCGCCAAGGAACTCGGTATTTCCCGGAGCTATGTATCCCGAATTGAAAAGCGGGCGTTAATGAAAATGTTCCACGAATTTTATCGGGCTGAGAAAGAAAAGCGTAAAAACAGCAGCTGACAGAAAATACAAAAGTGTGGCCTATCTAAAACAATATGCAACTCACAATAAGAAAGCTTTCCATACGAAAATGGAAAGCTTTTTTCTTATGGTTCAGTTCATAGAATTTTTAAAAAAATAAGCCTATAATGGAAAGTGAATAAATTTCACACAGCAATTATTTAATTGAAAAACGAACAGTTATATAAAATTATGATAGTAGTATTCGTTTCTATAGAATACTTCTGTTTACTTGGATAACTTCATTCGTTTTTCGGTCCAGCTTATTACATTGTGAAATTTACTCAGGTACATATTGAAGGGGGTAACCGGATGACGACAACAACGTATTCAGAAGTATGGGATTTAGATGTGTTTTTTAAAGGCGGGAGTGACTCGGCTGAATTTGCAGCCCACCTCGAGAACACTGCTGCACATATTAGCCGCTTTCATAATCGTGTCAAGGTGTGGAGCCCGTTAACGAGCTCAGCAGATACAAAGGAACTGACAGAATTAATCGCTGAATTTGAGCATGTTGCCAAAAGGGTGCGCCAGGAAGGGGCTTTTGTCAGCTGTCTCCAGGCTCAAAATACGGATGATCAAAAAGTAAACTCACTGCGGGCCAAGGTTACAGAATTGAGTGCCTCGTTCCAGACCGCTTTAACCGTATTCGACCAAAAATTGACGTCCTTTGACCAGATTACATGGGCAGAAATGGTGCGCAGTAAAGAATTAAAGGAACTTGCGTTTGTGCTCTCAGAGCGCCGGGAAAGGGCAGCAGAGAAGCTGTCAAAGGAAGAGGAAACAATCATTAATCTGCTCGGCATCGATGGATATCACGGCTGGAGCCAGATGTATGACTTAATCGTCAGCAATACAAAAATTTCATATACGGAGAAAGGTGAAGAAAAGCTCCTTTCAGTCGGACAGGCCGCCAATAAATTTTCAAATCCAGACCGTTCGACGAGAAAGGAAGTGTTTCGAAACTGGGAGAAAGCCTGGAATGGCAATTCCGATTATCTGGCCAAAACTCTTAATCATCTTGCCGGTTTCCGTTTAAATGTGTACAAAGCGCGCGGATGGGAAGATGTCCTGAAAGAACCGCTTGATTTAAACAGGATGAAAAAAGAAACACTTGAAACGATGTGGGCGGTTATTGCCGACAATAAAGAGCCACTCGTTAAATTTCTAAACCGTAAGGCAAAGCTGCTCGGGCTTGAAAGACTAAGCTGGTATGACTTGGATGCCCCGCTTGGCAAAACCGAATCAAAAATGTCTTATCAGCAGGGTGCCGAGTTTATTACAGATCAATTTGGCCTGTTTGGCGCGGAAATGTCAGATTATGCAAAAATGGCTTTCGAACAGCGCTGGATTGAGGCTGAAGACCGGGCCGGCAAAGCACCGGGAGGTTTTCATACCTTTTTCCCCGAAAGCAGCCAGTCACGGATTTTTATGACATACTCTGGAACGCCTTCGAACGTTTCGACGTTGGCCCATGAGCTTGGCCATGGATTCCATACATATGCAATGCGGGATCAGCATTTATTAAACCGCAATTACGCAATGAATGTCGCTGAAACCGCTTCAACCTTTGCTGAAATGATCGTCTCGGACGCATCTGTAAAAAATGCAAAAACAGCAGAAGAAAAACTGGCATTGCTTGAAGATAAAGTTCAGCGTTCTGTCGCCCTGTTAATGAATATTCACGCGCGATTCCTGTTTGAGACAAGATTTTACGAGGAAAGAAAGAACGGAATGGTCAGTGCCGCAAGGTTGAATGAATTAATGGAGCAGGCCCAAAAAGAAGCTTACGGAGATGCGCTTGAAGAATATCATCCATCTTTCTGGGGCTCAAAGCTGCATTTTTATATAACCGGGATTCCTTTTTATAATTTCCCGTATACGTTTGGCTATTTATTCTCACTGGGAATATATGCGAGGGCTTTGGAAGAAGGAAAGGGCTATGAACAGAAATATGTTGATTTGCTTAAAGATACGGCTTCAATGACGGTAGAAGAACTAGCACAAAAGCATTTAAACGTTGATTTAACAAAGAGAGATTTCTGGGAACAAGCGGTCAAGCTGTGCATTGATGACGTTGAGGAATTCCTCGCACTTACAGAAAAATAACGGAACAGATAAAGCGCCGTGATGATGTCATGGCGCTTTTCGATTATACTTTTCTAAGTCTGAAGGAACTGACCATTAAAAACGATAGAATCACAATGATGATGATAAACGCATGTGGCTTCCAATATGGAATCGCCAAAAAGCTTAAGGTAATCAGGCATCCTGCCGCTGTGATAGGCAGCCCGGTAAAAAAGCCGTTGTTTTCGGTAATATTAAACCTGGCGAGGCGGAATGCTCCGCAGCCGATGAAGAAAACAGTAAAGAAAGCACCGGGAGCACCAAATTCAAATAAAATTCCTTGGTATAATAATAGTGCCGGGGCCACACCGAATGATATAATATCACTCATGGAGTCGAGCTGCTTGCCGAGCTCTGATTCGATCTGGAATTTTCTTGCAGCCGCTCCATCAAAGCGGTCTGCTAAAGCAGCAATAAAGATGAGCAGCAAGCTCAAATTTAAGTTTCCGTTTATACCGACGATAATCGCAAACCCGCCTAAAGTTATGTTCACTAAAGTTAACACATTAGCCGTTTGGGCCTTGAGTTTTTTCACTGTCTGGTCAACAACATACAACAAAAACAATCTCCTCACTCCTTAACGGAAGGGAATAACTTATTTACAAAGTCTGCAGGTCATGCGCCGGAAAACACGCGCTTTCCAGCCATGTATTTTATATTAATATTTTATTTTAAGCTGTTTATGCCTGTACGTAAAGAGTATTTCAGCATCTTCAGGAGGTAAGCCCATTGATTCAAAACATATACCGCAGCTTGATTGAGCTCACCAATGGCCCAGTAACTTCAGGAATTTTGAAACGATTTGCCCGCTCAAAGGCTAGCCGCCTTATTGTGAGATCATTCGCAAAAGTATACCGGTTGAACGAGAATGAAATGGAGAAGCCATTAACAGAATATCCTACCTTACATGAGCTTTTTATAAGAAAGCTCAAAGCTGGCAGCCGGGTCACAGATCCCATCGCCGCGTCAATCACAAGTCCGGTTGATGCCGTGATTGAAGAGATTGGGATCGTCAATGCTGAACATGAAATTGAGGTTAAAGGAAAGGTCTATTCAATCAGAGAAATGATTGGCAATGATAAAGCATTATTGACATATCACGGTGGAACTTATGTGATCTTTTATTTAAGCCCAAGCCATTATCATCGCATCCACAGTCCGGTTTCCGGAAAGATCACCGGGCAATGGACATTAGGGAAAAAATCATATCCTGTTAACCGACTGGGGCTGAAATATGGGAAAAATCCATTATCAAAAAACTATCGGACAATTACAGAGGTCGAACATGGCGGCGGCCATCTCGCCATTATCAAAGTTGGCGCGATGTTTGTAAATTCGATCGAACCAGTCCACGAAGGAAATTTTTTAACAAAAGGCAAAGAGATGGCCTATTTTACTTTTGGCTCAACCGTTGTCTTATTATTTGAAAAAGGGTCCGTTACGCTTGATCCTTCTTTAAAAACGCCTGTTCACATTAAGGTTGGCGAAAGAATTGGGATTGTCAAAGATTTTCTGTAAGAGATTGAAGCAATATCGAGAGGCATCGGATTTGGCAGGGTTCCGTAAGGATTTGAGCTGTCCGGCAAGCAAGATCATTTTATGACATAAAAGAAAAAAGCCCTACCAGGGCAGTTATACGGAAACTTTGACTTTTTTGGACAGGGAACGTCGGTGAATTTCTGTTTCAATGAGTGAAATAAAATCTTGGCTTAAGTTTAATTCTCTTGCTTTATAGTAGGATTCGATCAATAGTTCATCTGACAGTTTTCTCATATTTAACTATTCACCTCCATCTCAATTTTCTGTTCTAAATTCACCTATATAAACATATACTGATAAGTTCTAATGTTGTACCCTTACTTTATCAAAATAAAACGGTCAGAACAACTGTTCTTGTTATCCACAGATATTAGTGGATAACTTGTGATTATCTTGTTTATAAATGGGAAAGTAGTAAATATACCAGTGTGTTAAATTGTGAATAAAGTTATCCACAACCATTGAAATAAACGGATGGTGTCGAAAAATTTCTTTTTTTCGTCACATTTACCGAATAATCTCGTTGATGGACGACAGTTGTCGTAACAGGATTTATGGTAAAGGTCGTTTTACGCAAACAATATAAAAACGCCTTTTTGCTTAGCAGGTCTTTTTAAAACAATCTGCTTGCCTGAAAAAAGATTGTCTTTTATAACAGTGTATCAAACAAGTTGCTGGTGAAATGACAGGAATGTTTTGAAAGAGCGGGTAAAATTGGTTATGATGATAACATTATGAGACAGCTACCGTTAAAGCGGGATAGAAAGTATAAACATTAATGAGGTGGAACCGCGTGTTAAAGCATTTTTTGCCAGATCAGCATGTGAAAACTATTTTTGAAATTACTCCTGAAATCTTAAAAGAGCAGGGTATTAAAGGCATTATTACAGACCTTGATAACACTCTCGTTGAGTGGGATCGACCCCATGCTACTCCAAAATTAATCGAATGGTTTGAAGGCATGAGGAGAAGTGGAATTCTCGTGACGATCGTTTCTAATAATATTGAATTGAGGGTAAAATCTTTCTCAGAGCCGCTCGAGATTCCGTTTATATTTCAGGCACGCAAACCAATGGGACGAGCTTTTAAAAAGGCGCTCGGACAAATGGGGCTCGAGAAGAACGAAACCGTCGTGATTGGAGACCAGCTGTTAACCGATGTTCTTGGCGGAAACAGGAGCGGATTTCATACGATTTTGGTTGTCCCTGTTGCCAAAACTGACGGGGTAATAACAAGGTTTAATCGGCAAATCGAACGGAGAATCCTGAACTGGTTTCGAAAAAAAGGAATGCTTAATTGGGAGGATTAATGAGTGAATGACCAACATTTTACCTGTATTGGCTGCGGAATAAAAATCCAAACCGGGAATCCCGGGGAATTGGGGTATGCCCCGCAGTCGTCGTTAGAGAAAGAAGCGATTATTTGCCAGCGCTGCTTTCGCTTAAAACACTATAACGAGGTTCAAGACGTCAGCTTAACGGATGACGATTTTCTCAAGATTCTCAATGGAATCGGTAAAACCGATGCGCTAATTGTTAAAATTGTCGATATTTTCGACTTTAATGGCAGCTGGCTTCCGGGCCTGCACCGCTTTGTCGGCGACAATAAAATTTTGCTCGTCGGCAATAAGGTTGATCTCCTTCCGAAATCGGTTAAGCGCGGCAAGCTTGTGCATTGGATGAAGCATGAGGCAAAGCAGCTCGGTTTAAAGGCTGAGGAAGTATTTTTAGTAAGTGCCGCAAAGGGGCATTTTATTAAAGAAACCGCAGCTGCGATTGAGGAATATAGAGAAGGTAAAGATGTCTATGTTGTCGGTTGTACCAATGTCGGCAAATCAACATTTATTAACCGGATTATCAAGGAGGTTACAGGTGAGGAGGATGTGATTACGACCTCTCATTTTCCGGGAACCACTCTTGATATTATTAAAATACCGCTGTCAGACGAAAAGGCGATCATCGATACACCTGGGATCATCAACCATCATCAAATGGCTCATTTTGTCGATAAGCGTGATTTAAAGATCATCACCCCGAAGAAGGAAATAAAAGCAAAGATTTATCAATTAAATGAGGGGCAAACATTGTTCTTCGGCGGCCTGGCCCGATTTGATTATATTAGCGGCGGCCGGCGCTCAATCGTTTGCTACTTATCCAATGATCTAATGATTCACCGCACGAAAACCGAAAAAGCAGCTGAACTCTATAATGATCACGCCGGCGAAATGCTGTTCCCGCCGCGCAAGGAGCAGCTTGATACTTTTCCGGAGCTCGTCAGGCATGAATTTACAATAAAAGAAGCGAAAACGGATATCGTTTTTTCAGGCCTCGGCTGGGTAACAGTGAATGATTCAGGCGCAAAGGTGGCTGCTTATGTTCCACGCGGCGTCCATGTGATGCTGCGGAAGTCATTAATATAGAAATTACTTATGCTTTATAACGATCCACCTTATAAAAAGAAAACTGCTTCTACGCGAGGGGCCTAAAACAAGTTTCTTCCTTTGTAAGGTGGACAACGAGCTTACGTTTTTCTGGGGGGAGAGAGATTTGAAGAAATTGTACGGAGTAATCGGTGATCCGATTGCCCATTCGATGTCACCAATTATGCACAATGATCTATTTCAATTTTACCAAATTGATGCCCATTACCATCCGTTCCATATACGAAAAGAACAATTGCAGGATGCTGTCAACGCTTTGAAAACGATCGGCATTGCTGGATTCAATGTCACGGTCCCGCATAAAGGCGAAATCATCAAATGGCTGGATGAGATTGACCCCCTTGCAGAAGCAATCGGAGCCGTTAATACAGTCGTTAACCGCAACGGCAGATTAACAGGCTATAATACAGACGGTCCCGGCTTTGTAAGAGGATTAAGGCGGCTCATCCCATCGCTTTGGGGCCAACGAGTCCTGATTGTCGGTGCTGGCGGGGCAGCAAAAGCGATTTATTACACGCTTGCGCAGGAAGGCATCAACGAGATTGATATATGCAACCGGACTGCCGAAAAAGCCGTTGCGCTTAAGAGCGGCTGTCCTTTTTCGGTGCAGACGGAGATTCTGTCGATAAAGGAAGCGGAGGAAAAGCTCAATCAATATAGTTTGCTTATTCAAACAACGCTGATTGGGATGGAGCCGGCAACTGATTTTTCACCCCTTTCGCTTGAAAACCTTAATCGCAACGCTTTTATTAGTGATATTATTTATAATCCGCTTGAAACAAAGCTTTTGCGGGAAGCTAAAAAGAAAGGCGTGGGTACCCAGAACGGCATCGACATGTTCGTCTACCAGGGGGCACTTGCTTTTCAAAACTGGACCGGCATCGTGCCGGATACTGCAAGAATGAAAATCAATGTAACAAAACAATTGGGAGGAAATCCATGCTAACCGGGAAACAAAAACGTTTTTTAAGGTCGAAAGCCCATCATTTAAACCCGATCTTTCAAGTAGGCAAGGGTGGTGTAAATGAAAACATGGTCAAACAAATTGCCGAAGCGCTTGAAGCCAGGGAATTAATTAAAATAAGTATTTTGCAAAATAGTGAAGAAGACAGGGATACTGTCGCAGAAAAACTAGTAGCAGGGACGGGAGCAGAGCTTGTCCAAATTATCGGGAATATAATTGTTCTCTACAAGGAATCAATGGAAAACAAGCAGCTAACCCTTCCGTAACGAAGGCCGCATCAGTTAATGGATTGAGAGGGAGGTTCTCATTTTGCGAAAAATCGGTATTCTTGGCGGTACATTTGATCCGCCCCATTACGGACATTTGCTGATAGCGAATGAGGTATTGGCAGCGTTGGATCTGGAAGCGATTTGGTTTATGCCTAATCAGGATCCGCCCCACAAGAATAAAGCAAAAGTTCAAAGTGAGCACCGTTTAAGAATGCTGGAGCTGGCTACTCTCGACCATCCCCGATTTCAGATCGAACCGCTGGAGTTAACAAGGAAAGGCCGGTCTTATACAATTGATACAATGCGATTGTTAAAACAAAAATATCAAAATGTAAGCTTTTATTTTCTGATTGGGGCAGATATGATTGAATATTTGCCTAAATGGCATCGAATCGACGAGTTAATGGAAATGGTTCAGTTTGTCGGAGTAAGGCGTCCTTCCTATAGCCATGAAACCTCGTTTCCGATCAGCTATGTTGAGGTCCCTGAAATGGGTGTTTCGTCCAGTATGTTGAGAGAGCGGTTACTGAAGGGCAAAACAGTCAGGTATTTATTGCCTGAATCGGTCAGGACATATATTGAGGAGAATAACTTATATGGATCGTAAAAAGGCTCTCGAGCTTGTGAAAATTCAATTGACCGAGCACCGCTATAAGCATACGATCGGCGTAATGGAAACGGCAATTCAGTTGGCGCGCCAATACGGTGCCGATGTGAAAAAGGCAGAACTGGCAGCGATCTTCCACGATTATGCAAAGTTCCGTCCGAAGGATGAAATGAAACAAATTATTATTGCTGAAAAAATGCCCGCTGATTTATTGGCTTATAGCAGTGAGCTTTGGCACGCGCCCGTCGGTGCTTTTCTTGTCGCAAAGGAAGCGGGCATAACCGATCCTGAAATTCTGGACGCAATTCGCTACCATACTTCAGGACGAGCGGGAATGACGCCGCTTGAAAAAATTATCTATTTAGCTGATTATATCGAACCGGGACGACAATTTTCCGGGGTAGATGAGGTCAGGGAGCTCGCAGAAACAGACCTTGAGCAAGCGCTCGTCCGCTCCGTGCAAAATTCGCTGGTTTTTTTAATCAAACAAAACCAGCCAGTATACCCGCAAACCTTAATGACCTATAACGATTTAGTAACAAAGAGGAGGATTCACCTGAATGAATGAACGGGAAATTTTATTAACAGCCGTAAAAGCAGCAGACGATAAAAGAGCGGAAGATATTGTGGTCCTGAACATGAAGGGAGTTTCGCTTGTCGCCGACTATTTTATCATTTGCCATGCTAATTCTGACAAGCAGGTTCAAGCGATTGCCCGGGAGATGAAGGAGAAGGTCGAAGAACTGGGCCATTCCACCAACAGGATAGAGGGCTTTGATGAAGCGAAATGGGTGCTCGTTGACCTCGGCGATGTCGTCGCCCATATTTTCCATCGCGATGAGCGAAGCTATTACAATCTGGAACGGCTATGGGGAGACGCACCGCTTGAAAACGTGCAAAGTGAGCTCAATTTATGACATACGAGAAATTCGCTTATTTGTACGATGAACTGATGAAGGATGTCCCATACGACAAATGGGTTGATCTCTTAATGGAAAAAACGGAAAAGTACGCTGTCAATGGGAGGCACCTGCTTGATCTTGCCTGTGGTACGGGTGAGCTTTCAATTCGGTTGGCGAGGGCGGGTTTTAGCGTTTCCGGTGTGGATTTGTCTGCGGATATGCTCACGGTTGCTCAAGCAAAAGCGGCGGAAAACCGGCTCGCTATTGGTTTTTATCAGCAAAACATGGCAGAGGTGACCGGTTTTGATGAAGTGGATATTGCCGGCATCTTTTGTGATTCTTTGAATTATCTGGAAACGAAGCAGGATGTGAAAGACACCTTCAGGAGTGTGAATAGCCAGCTGAAAAAAGGCGGGCTTTTTCTGTTTGATGTCCATTCTATCTATAAAGTGACGAAAATTTTTATGAATGAAACGTTTGCTGTTGATGGCGAAAAAATTTCGTATATTTGGAACTGTTTTCCCGGCGACGTCCCAAACAGTGTCGAGCATGATTTAATTTTTTTCGTGCTTGATGAACTGAGCGGCAAGTATGATCGCTTTCAGGAATACCACAAACAACGGACTTTCCCTATTTATGAGTATGAGGGCTGGCTGCAGGAAGCAGGCTTCGATGTTCTTGAAATACTCGCTGATTTTGAGGATGATGAACCGGACGAGCAGTCGGAGCGAATTTTTTTTATTGCAAGAAAAAAATAAAAGCCGGCGTTTTCGCCAGCTAACAAGCTTGCAGAGAATAATTTTTTCTCTGCAAGTTTTTTTTATGGATTAGGAAGGATTTTTTCACGCAAAAGAGAATTAATTTATTTGAGAAGGAAACTGCTTTTCAATCCCCTTTAAATCTTCACGGAATTTTTCATGAGTGGCCGCGAATACGTGTTCGAAAATATCCCCAAGCTCGCTCTCAAGGATTTTGATTCCTTCGCCAGTTATTCCGCCTTTTACGCACACTTTTTCCTGGAGTGCCGGCAGCGTAAAAATGTCCTTTTTTAACAGTTCTCCCAGCCCGATCAGCATCTCACTTGTCAACTTTGTTGCTGTCTCCGCGTCAATCTCTGTCTCTTTTTCCGCCGCTTTGATAAACCTCTGGACGAGATAGCTGAAAAAAGCCGGACCGCAGCTGACGATATCAGATGCTACCCTTGTTATGTTTTCTTCGATTTCAACCGGGACAGAAACGGAAAGAAACAAATTCCAGATCCCGTCCTTCCATCTGGCGTCACAGCGTTCACCGAAAGTTACGAGCGATACTCCTGCAAGAGCCCGGTTTGTAATGCTTGGAATCACTCTCGCCACCGAACAAGGAACAGCCTGTTCCAATTGTCCTGTACTTATTGGGCTTGTGATTGAAACGACGCACTTGTCCGCACTTAAGTGCGGGTGAATTTCCCGCAGAACCTGACGGATATCATGCGGCTTGACACTTATGAAGATTAAATCGGACATTTGTGCAGTTGCGGCCGGTTGGTCTGTGACCGTTATATCTTTAAATTTGGCTTGAATGTCCAATGCTTTTAACTTTGTTCGGTTCGTAATCGTCATTGAAGAAGGGGGCACTGCTTTTCCTTCAATCATAGCCTCTGCAAGAATTCTCCCCATATTACCAGTACCAATGATCCCAACCCTCATAGCTGTTTTTCCTCCTCTTAAGCCGGCTTTCTCATAAAAGGATATGAAGCAACTGACCGTTTATTCCAAAAAGAAAGGAATGATGTATTGTGAAGGAAATTTTTAAAAAGTACAAATATGTTATGATCGCGCTAGCGGTTTTTTCAGCAGCGGCTATTTTCTATTATCAAGAACCGGCGAAAGAAGAAGAGGGGGCAGTAACCGATTTAGAGGATTGGGGCACTGGTGAAAAGCCGGTTCCCGAAAAGACTGAGGCTGAACCAAAAACGATC
The DNA here is from genome assembly GCF_002860225.1 of Bacillus sp. V33-4. Lineage (NCBI taxonomy): Bacteria > Bacillati > Bacillota > Bacilli > Caryophanales > Bacillaceae > Bacillus > Bacillus sp. V33-4. Next base: position 114,410 of record NZ_PGVC01000003.1, on the reverse strand, counting down.
ATGGCCGACATAAAAGGGCAAGTAGTCCATCCTGGAGTATATGAAACCGCAGCGGGTGAGCGGGTTATTGATTTGATTGAGAAGGCGGGTGGGCTCACCCCGGACGCTGATCAGGCTGCCGTGAATTTTGCCTTGCAGGTAACAGATGAGATGATGGTTTATATACCGGCGATCGGCGAGGAAACGAGTGTGACTGGAGGTGCTTCTCCGACTGCCGGACCAACCGGAAATGATACTGAACTGGTAAATATTAATACGGCTGATCCAGCCGCGCTCGAAACATTGCCGGGGATCGGCCCTTCGAAGTCAGCAGCAATCATTGAATACCGGGACACGAATGGAGTCTTCAAAACGGTGGACGACTTAAAATCGATCAGCGGGATTGGTGAAAAAACCTTTGAGAAGTTAAAAGACAAAATTATTGTGAAATAGCAGAATGTCATTGACCAACTTTCATGAAACGATTTAAACTTATGGAGACCAAGCCCGAAACTTCCATGACTATTAAAAGCGAGGGGAAACTGAAGATGGAGCGTATTTCCTGGAACGAATATTTTTTGGCGCAAAGCCATTTGCTGGCCCTTAGAAGCACGTGTACACGGCTGACCGTTGGTGCGACGATTGTCAGGGATAAGCGGATTATCGCGGGAGGATATAATGGTTCGATTGCTGGTGGAGACCATTGCATTGATGAAGGATGCTATGTGATTGATAACCATTGTGTCCGGACTATACATGCGGAAATGAACGCTCTTTTGCAATGCGCAAAGTTCGGGGTTCCGACTGCCGGCGCAGACATTTATGTCACCCATTTTCCATGCTTGCAATGCTGTAAAGCAATCATCCAGGCTGGGATTAAAACGGTATTTTATGCGGAGGATTATAAAAACCACCCGTATGCGCTCGAGCTCTTTGAGAAAGCAGGCGTTAAAGTAGAGAAGGTGGAATATACAAGTAGACAATCGGTTGATAACGAGTTGGTCGATCAATTATTGCACGAGCTTGAGGAGAGCGGCGTCGATCAGGAGATTGTCCGGAACTTTTCTGAACGCGCCAGAAATCTTATCAAAGATAGGGCATAACAGTCGTTTTAACGGTATTACAGCCTTGCCAGTTCACAGCAAGGCTGTGTTTGCCTGCCCCAGGTGATAGTTAAAAAGAAAGGAATACTAATGAAAGGTAAACTTATTTATTTCGCTCCGCCTTCGTTACTGGGCCTTCTTGCTGCATTTGAAAACGTTTATCTGTTTACATTGCTGATGGCTGTATTTAGCTTGTTTCTAGTTAAACGGAAAAACTTTCGTGCTCCTCAGATCGGTGTCGCTTGTCTCCTTTTTGTTATATTCTTCATAGCTGGCAAGACGGCCGTTCTCCAAAATGAAACAACGATAAATGAACTTGAAAACAGATTCCAGTTAATTTTTAATCAAGAAACGAAAGTGGATGGAGATGTATTGCATGCCCATGCCGCAGTGAGCGGGCGCTATGAAAAAATCGCCCTGCGGTATTATATTGCTACCGAACAGGAGCAGGAATTCATTCGCGCGAATATCATGCCCGGCACGAAATGCAGTGCTTACGGAGAACTCAGCAGCCCCGCTTTGCCAACCAATTTAAATGCCTTTAATTATCGTGACTTTCTATACAGAAAAGGTATCTTCTGGACGTTTGAGGCTGAAAAAATCGACCTTCAATCGTGTATGAGAGCAAAACCGACCCCCTTTTCATTCCTGCAAAGCATCCGCCAGAAAGGAACTGCGTATATAGACAGGCATTTTCCTGAAGCCACTGCTCAAGTTTCCGCAGCACTCATTTTTGGAGATCGTAATTTATATAATCCAGAAACGATGAAGAACTACCAGGCAGTAGGGATTATTCACCTGCTTGCCATTTCAGGTCTCCAAGTCGCACTTTTAGCCGGGATGATTTTTATATGCGGCGTGCGCGTCGGGATCACGCGGGAAAAGATGATCAATGCATTATTTTTGTTTTTGCCGGTTTACGCCATTTTGACCGGCGCTTCGCCATCTGTTAACCGCTCATGTTTAATGCTTTTGTTAGTCCTTGCAAGCATGAAAATAAAGGGCAAATACAAAATCTCTCCCGCAGACGCAATCAGCCTCGCCTTTGTGATCTACCTGGCTATTTCCCCATTTGCCATCTATAACGCCGGATTTCAGCTTTCCTTTGTTGTCAGTTTTTTTCTTGTTGCTTCATCTCGTATTTTGAGCCGATTTCACGGTCCGATCAGCCAGCTTGTCGCTGTTTCCTTTGTTGCGCAGCTTGGATCGTTGCCGATCTTGCTGTATCATTTTTATGAGCTTTCGCTTATTTCGCTGTTCGCAAATGTACTGTTTGTTCCATTTTTTTCAGCAGTATTGCTTCCGCTCACCTTGATTATTTTTCTCCTCCATTTGCTGTCGGCAAGGCTTGCCGGTCCACTGCTGTTCTTTTTGAACCTGATTATTGAAACATCCGACCAGCTCGCCAATATCCTCTCCTCGATTCCTTTTTCCACTTTTACACTGGGGAGACCTTCGTGGTTGCTGTTGCTTTTTTATTTAGTCACGACTGTCAGTTTCTTTTTGCTATGGGAAAAAATGTCTGACCGTTGGCAGATCACCAGGATTATATGGCTCATCATTATTCCATTAACGGTTCACAGCATGTCTCATTATATCTCCCCAGCCGGGGAAGTAACCTTTATTGATGTAGGGCAGGGGGATAGTTCATTAATTATTTTGCCAAACGCCCGCGGAACATACTTGATTGACACAGGGGGGACAGTCCGGTTCGGGGAAACGGAACAGTGGCGGCAAAAGAAAGATCCTTTTGAAGTTGGCAGCGACGTTCTTGTTCCATTTTTAAAAAGCAAAGGAATCCGCCAAATTGACAAGCTGATCCTGACTCACGGTGATGCAGATCATCTTGGTGGCGCACTGTCGCTTATCGGAGAAATAAAGGTAGCGGAAATTTTAATGCCACAGGCACCGGACCGAGCCGAATTGGAGCGGCAAGTTATTGCTGCTGCCGTGAAAGAGAAAGTGCCAATCAAGTTTGTAACAGAGGGGATGGGCTGGAACAAGGGGACCGCCGCTTTTGAAATTATTTCTCCAGACCCTGCCGCACCATTTGAAAGAAACAATTCATCGATTGTTGTCCGGGCGCATTTCGGAGGATTGGACTGGCTATTCACTGGGGATTTGGAAGCGGAGGGGGAAGAATTGCTTTTAAGAAAGCATCGAGATTTGCATGCCGACGTGTTGAAAGCCGGACACCATGGCAGCAAAACCTCCACATCGGAACCCTTCATTAACCAATTGCAGCCAAAGGCTGCGATCATTTCAGCAGGAAGGAAGAACCGGTTTGGCCATCCCCATCCTGAAGTAGTAGCAAGACTTGAGGACAGGAACATTAAAATTTTCCGGACCGATCAACAAGGAGCGATCACCTATACTTTTAGAGGAAATTCGGGAACCTTTTCAAGCGTACTTCCATAGAATATATCAATAATAGTCACCCTGACTAAACGAAAAGAGACTGCATAAGAACATGCAGTCTCCATGATTTTCATATGTATCCCGTAACTTAAGAGCCGATCAATTTAATGACTGTTGCAATTATAAATATCGTTGCAAAAAATCCGAAAGAAACAACGAATCCTACGCCGGAGTCAATGGCATCGTTACGCTTACTTTGTACGTTTGTTTCAAATTCATTCACAGTCTACCCCTCCTATTTCCTTTATAGTATACGCGAACTATAAATAAAAATCCAGCACTCGAAACGCGCTTTTCCTTTAATGACAAGAGTTGACACAAATAGTTCTCTCTTTATGGGCCAAAATAATGATACCCAGAGGGAATACCGCCATTTTATAAGTATCCTAGGCCTTATAAAATGGCGTTGATTATAGATGGGGAATTGGCGCGGGCAAGAGACGTCAATTCCCTTTGTGTACTTGCCAAATTGTCCATGCTTCTTTACGATAGGAGTAGTTATATGATTGAACGGAGCGAAGGACATTGATTAACGATTTATGGAAACAAATTAAAAAAAAGCAAATTGCCCCGCTTTATTTATTATATGGCAATGAATCATTTCTTATTAATGAAACGAAACAGCTGCTGATTAAAAATGTTCTAAATGAAGAAGAGGCTGATTTTAACTTTTCTTCTTATGATCTTGAGGAAACGCCGATCGAAGCTGTGCTCGAGGATGCTGAAACCTTTCCGTTTATCGGCGAAAAAAGATTGATTATTGTACATAATCCTGTTTTTCTTACCTCGGAAAAGACAAAGGAAAAAGTGGAGCATGACATCGCAAAGCTCGAGGCTTATTTGAAAGAACCGGCCCCGTATTCCGTTGTGGTGTTTGCCGCGCCTTACGAAAAACTGGATGAACGCAAAAAAATTACAAAAGAACTGAAAAACAAAGCGGTCACGCTGGAAGCGAAAAAATTAAACGAACAAGAGCTTAAAGTGTGGATTAAAGAGAGAGCCGCGTTAAATGGCGTTCAGATTGATGAGGATGCAGTCGGCATGATGCTTGCCCTCGCTGGGACTAATTTGTTTATGCTGACAAGTGAGCTCGATAAGCTTTCGCTGTACGCCGATACAGAAAAAAACATCGATCTTGAAACGGTCGAGAAGCTTGTATCAAGGTCATTGGAGCAAAATATATTTGCCCTTGTTGACAAAGTGGTCAACCGAAAAATAGATGAAGCGTTCAGAATTTATTACGATCTGCTCAAACAAAATGAAGAGCCGATCAAGATTTTGGCGATCTTAACCGGACAGTTCAGGCTGATTTATCAAGTGAAAGACCTGGCGCGGCGGGGATACGGACAGCAGCAAATGGCCGGCTACTTAAAAATCCACCCGTTTCGCATCAAACTCGCTGCCGGTCAAGCCAGCATGTTTACCGATGAGGACCTATCCAAAATCATCAGTATGCTCGCCGAAGCAGATTACCAGATGAAAACGGGCGGGATGGCAAAAGAACTGTTGATTGAAATGTTCTTGCTGCGCTTGCATGACTACAGCCTGCAGACCTAAACCAGACGCAATGGCTTGTACCTGATTCTAACCGCGGATAATGGAGGCATTTCGACGGCAATTACCCATCTATAAATGAATCTGTTCCCGAAAACAAAAAAACGACCCCGAAAGGTCGTTTTTTTCATACTTAAGCGTTCATAGAGTTCATTTTTTTCATTAAGCGGGATTTTTTACGTGCTGCAGCTTTTTTGTGGATTAGCCCTTTAGCTGCTGCTTTATCAAGTTTACTTGAAGCTGAAGAGAAAGAAGCAGTTGCAGCGGCAGCATCGTTGTTAACGACTGCTGATTCAACTTTCCTTACAGCAGTACGCATAGATGATTTGACAGTAGAATTCTGAGCCTTGCTAGCCTCACTTGTTTTTACACGCTTAATAGCAGATTTAATGTTTGGCATTCCATTCACCTCCCCTGAAACTTTCGAGGTTATATTAACTCGATTTTTCCATCTCAATAACAATAATTAAGAACACAAGATATTTTATCAAACCGTTGCCGATAATGCAATACCTTCGCTTATTTTACCGGACGGTTCATGTGAATGTTTTTATGGAAATCAGGAAAAGATAGGTGATAGTTGGAAAAATGAATGAGAATAATCCTACATAGACGATTCAGCCGTCAAGAATCTTGAGCAGACATGATCGAAAACGCCTTAACAGGAGGGATAACGTGAAGGATGAGCTTGATTTAAGCCAATATAATGTTCGCACGGATTTAGCTGTAGAGGCCCGGGAAATGGTTCTTGAGGCTCGGAATCAAAGTGTCCGCCAGCAACAGGATATTTCACAAATTAACGGTGTCGTCATCAAAGAAAAAGAAGAAAACGGTATAAAAGTTTCACTCGTTGAGGTTACTGATACAGGAGCCCAGGCGATCGGCAAAAAAGCAGGCCGTTATTTAACGCTTGAAGTACTTGGCATCAGGCAACAGGATACAGGATTACAAATGAAGGTAGAAAGAGTATTTGCCGATGAATTTTCTCATTTTTTAAAGGAAAGCGGGGTTGGCGATCAAGCATCCTGCCTGATCGTCGGACTTGGAAATTGGAATGTTACACCAGATGCTCTTGGCCCAATGGTATGCGAGAACCTCCTTGTCACAAGGCATTTATATGAGCTGCAGCCCGAAAATGTTGAAGCGGGCTACAGGCCAGTCAGCGCCTTGTCTCCTGGCGTAATGGGGCTAACCGGCATCGAGACGAGCGATATTATTGTCGGGGTTGTTCAAAAGACAAAACCAGATTTCGTGATTGCGATTGATGCCCTGGCTTCCAGATCGATTGAAAGAGTAAATTCAACGATTCAAATTTCTGATACAGGAATCCACCCGGGCTCGGGTGTAGGGAATAAACGAAAAGAATTAAGCAAAGATACGCTTGGAATTCCGGTTTTTGCGATTGGTGTTCCGACGGTCGTGGATGCTGTATCAATCACAAGCGATACAATTGATTATATCCTTAAACATTTTGGCAAAGAAATGAGAGAAGGCGGGAGCCCTTCCCGTTCCCTTACACCGGCGGGAATGACATTCGGGCAAACAAGAAAACTGACTGAAGACGACTTGCCGGGGGAACAGCATCGAAAAACCTTTTTGGGAATGGTTGGAACGCTGCCTGATGAAGAAAAAAGGCAATTAATATACGAGGTACTGTCACCGCTCGGCCATAATTTGATGGTTACGCCAAAAGAAGTCGATGTGTTTATAGAGGATATGGCCAACCTGCTCGCGAATGGCTTGAATGCGTCTCTCCATAAAGCCGTGAATCAGGACAACACAGGCTACTATACGAAATAATAACGATAGTATGGTTCTATCTTCTCTAGCAATGTCATAGAATTTACTAGACTTGCCAAGAGAGGTGGAACGATGAAACATTATAAGCAATCAGGAATCATGGTGGCTGTACAAGGGACAACCATAGTAAAGGCTGTTCTTGCAATATTGCTTTTTCTGCTCATGTCGTTTTCAATAAGCGGTACGTTAACCGCTCTCAAACCAGAGTATCGAATTACCTCTGCATCGGTTTACAATACAGCTGCAAATGTCACCGGGGAAATGCTCTATCAATTACTTGGCTTTGAAAACCACCATTTTATGAAAGCCATTCCTGATAGCGGCTCTCCGGCACTATCAAGCTTCATATTTAAATTGTCGACCAATATCAATTTAGATGATCCGCGCAGCTTTTTAGGGAGAGAACTGCCAGGCTTCTCAATATTTGATGGGAAAATTCTTGTTGCAGGTGAAGGTACCAACTATACAAATATGCCGATTGAATCAGCCCCGCCAATCGAAGTGTTAAGGGATAAACAGGAAGCAGCCTTACAGAACACAGAGGATATCGAGCCGTCCGCAGGTAAACACGAAACTCCGCCTATAACGTCAGGCAGTAAACAGGTGTATGTTTATTTTTCGCATAACCGCGAATCGTTTCTTCCGTATTTAGAGGGAGTCACAGACCCGGACCTGGCCCAGCACTCGGAAATCAATGTTACAAAAATTGGCGATAAGCTGAAGGAAGAATTGGAGAGCAAAGGAATCGGAACAATGGTGGATAAAACCGATATTCAGCAATTATTGAAGCAAAAAGGTTTGGGCTACCCGAAATCATATCAAGAGTCAAGAGCTGTTGTCGAGGCAGCGGTTACTGCCAACGGCGATCTTACTTATTTGATTGATATCCATCGCGATTCTCGAAGGAGAGGACATACGACTAAAGAAATTAATGGGCAATCATACGCGAAGCTTGCTTTTGTGATCGGTGAAAGAAACCCGAATTACGAAAAAAATCTTAAGCTTGCAAATGAGATTCATAATTTGCTCGACCAGAAGTACGGGCCGGGCTTGAGCCGGGGAATTATTGCGCACAAGGATGAGGGCAATAATAGCTTATATAACCAGGACTTATCGGAAAATGCCATGCTGATCGAATTCGGCGGAGTCGACAATACGTTTGATGAACTGAACCGCTCGGCTGCCGCGCTTGCTGATGTGTTCAGCGAATATTATTGGCAGGCCGAACAAGTAAACAAGCCGCTCAAAGAAAAGAAACAAGAGAATTAAAAAAATTGGGTGATCCGTTATGAAAATGTTCATGCTTAAGGTGTCATTGATAGCATCGTTAATGTTTGTGTCCGTGCTTGTCGGGATGCAGCATGCCAATGGAGGGATCCACAAGATGAAAGGGTATGAGGATTCGGGTTTCCGCGGCGCTTTTATCGTCAATGAAGCCGATCAAGGTGAATATCAGGCAACCGTCCTTGGCAACGATATTTCAAGCCATGACCTTGAAGAGAAGAAAGCCAAGCTTGAAAAAATGAAAGCTTATAACTTTTTTTCGGATATGGGTAAGAAGGCGGCAAATGGAATAACTGCAGCAGCGAAAAAACTGTTCGACTCGATAGCAGGGTTAATCGAATCATCATAGCGGGCGGGCCACATGGTCCGTTTTTCTCTGTTTCCTAGCCTTTTTGCCGCTCCGTAGCCGCAGGGCCGGGACTTTTCATTGAATCTTGTTATCCCTGCTGATATAATCAAAAATAGTGTACATGTGCGAGTATAGTAGGAGTGAACCCAATGAACAGAGAAGAAAGACAGAAAAGACAATCGAAAATCCGGAACTTTTCCATTATCGCGCATATCGACCATGGAAAATCGACTTTAGCAGACCGGATATTGGAAAAAACGAATGCTCTTACATCAAGAGAGATGAAGGATCAGCTCCTTGATTCAATGGACCTTGAAAGAGAACGGGGAATTACGATCAAGCTGAATTCTGTTCAGCTAAAATATCGCGCAAAAGATGGAGAGGAGTATACTTTCCATTTAATCGATACGCCAGGGCACGTCGATTTTACCTATGAGGTGTCTCGGAGCCTTGCTGCCTGTGAAGGAGCGATTCTTGTCGTTGATGCGGCGCAGGGAATCGAAGCCCAAACATTGGCAAATGTTTATTTAGCGCTTGATAACGATTTGGAGATCCTTCCGATTATTAATAAAATTGATTTGCCGAGTGCCGATCCAGAACGAGTCCGCGCTGAAATTGAAGAGGTTATTGGTTTGGATGCTTCCGAGGCCGTGCTCGCCTCAGCAAAAGCCGGGATTGGAATCGAAGAAATTCTCGAACAAATCGTAGAAAAAGTGCCTGCACCAACGGGTGACCCGGACGCGCCGCTAAAAGCGCTTATCTTTGATTCACTATATGATGCTTACCGGGGTGTTGTCGCATATATCCGTGTTGTCGAAGGGACCGTAAAAGTAGGCGATAAGGTGAGAATGATGGCGACCGGCAAAGAGTTCGAAGTAACGGAACTAGGCGTCTTCACGCCAAAAGCCGTTTCCCGTGATGAGTTATCTGTTGGTGATGTTGGCTTTTTAACAGCCGCGATCAAAAATGTCGGTGATACACGGGTTGGCGACACGATCACGAATGCCAAGAACGGAGCGACTGAAGCGCTGCCAGGCTACCGGAAACTGAATCCAATGGTCTACTGCGGCCTTTATCCGATCGACAGTGCGAAATTTAATGATCTGCGCGAAGCGCTTGAGAAGCTTGAACTTAACGATTCCGCTCTCCAATTCGAACCGGAAACGTCCCAGGCATTGGGATTTGGATTCCGCTGCGGATTTTTGGGCCTGCTTCATATGGAGATTATCCAGGAACGAATCGAGCGCGAGTTTAAGATTGACCTGATTACTACAGCACCAAGTGTTATCTATGATGTCATCATGACAGACGGCACCGAGGTGAAGGTGGATAACCCTTCCAATATGCCGGATCCGCAAAAAATTGACAGGATTGAAGAACCGTATGTAAAAGCAACGATGATGGCACCAAACGATTATGTCGGGGCAATTATGGAGATTTGCCAGGAAAAGCGCGGTATTTTCGTTGATATGCAGTACATGGATGAAACGCGCGTCAGCATCGTCTATGAAATCCCATTATCAGAAATCGTCTATGATTTCTTCGATCAGCTAAAATCTTCGACGAAGGGTTATGCTTCGTTTGATTATGAATTGATTGGCTATAAGCAGTCAAAACTTGTCAAAATGGATATTCTGTTAAATGCTGAAAAGGTGGATGCATTGAGCTTTATTGTGCATAACGATTTCGCCTATGAACGCGGTAAAGTCATTGTTGAGAAATTAAAAGAGTTAATCCCGCGCCAACAGTTTGAGGTGCCAATCCAGGCAGCAATCGGCCAAAAGATTGTCGCTCGCTCCACAATCAAAGCGATGCGTAAAAACGTGCTCGCCAAGTGTTATGGCGGCGATATTTCGCGGAAGCGGAAGCTGTTGGAAAAGCAGAAAGAAGGAAAAAAACGCATGAAGCAGGTCGGCTCGGTAGAAGTACCGCAGGAAGCTTTCATGGCCGTTTTAAAAATGGACGACAGCAACACGAAGAAATAATTTTACAGAGGGTAGACGGAGGCGCGCATGCCTGCTCTAGCCTCTTTTACTATTAAACGGACAAAAGGTAGTGAAGCAGATGATCAAAGCAGCTTATATCCACATCCCATTTTGTGAACATATTTGCCATTATTGCGATTTTAATAAAGTATTTTTAAAAGGGCAGCCGGTTGAAGCTTACCTGGAAGCATTGGCAAAGGAAATCGAGCTTACCCTGGAAAAATACCCGGCAAACCCGCTGAATTCGATCTTTGTAGGCGGAGGGACGCCGACTGCCTTAAATGAGCAGCAGCTTCAAAGGCTTTGTGAAATCATCACAGAGAAGCTGCCATTCAATGAGGATACTGAATTCAGTTTTGAAGCGAATCCGGGTGATTTATCAAAAGAAAAGCTTCAGATTTTGGCATCAGCCGGAGTCAATCGGCTTAGCTTTGGGGTTCAAACCTTTAACGACAAACTTTTAGAGAAAATTGGCCGTGCCCATCGCCGCGATGATGTGTTCAAGTCAATTGACCTTGCCAAGCAGACGGGCTTTGAAAACATAAGCGTAGATTTAATCTTCAGCCTTCCCGGGCAAACGCTTAATGACTTCCGTAACACTTTGGAAACAGCTTTTTCTCTCGATATCCAGCATTACTCAGGCTACTCATTAATCATTGAACCGAAAACAGTTTTTTATAATTTGATGAGAAAAGGGCAGCTGCCGACACCGGGAGAGGAAACGGAAGCAGCCATGTTTGAACTGCTGATGGAACAAATGGATAAGCACGGATTCAAGCAATACGAAATCAGCAATTTCGCGCGTCCCGGCTTTGAAAGCCGGCATAATATCACGTACTGGGCCAATGAATCGTACTACGGTTTCGGGGCTGGGGCGCATAGCTACACAGACGGGCATCGAATCTCCAACTACGGGCCATTGAAAAAATACATGGATCCATTATCAGAAAACCGTTTTCCTGTTATGGATAGCCATAAGGTGACCGATGCAGAACGGAAAGAGGAAGAAATGTTCCTCGGCTTAAGAATGACGAAAGGAGTTTCGATTCGACAATTTTCGGACAAGTTCGGCGCCGATCCGCTCGTCGTCTTTGCTGATGGAATAACAAAAATGCAAACCAGGGGCTTGCTTGAAGTGAATGACGACCATATTTATCTTACAAAGAATGGAAGGCTGCTTGGTAATGAAGTGTTTCAATCCTTTATTGGTGTAAGCTAATCGTTGACAGCTTCCCCTGTTGTTTGATAATTTATTATTAGATTTAGCACTCATTCAATAAGAGTGCTAACAGGGGTGATGAAGTTGTTAACAGATCGGCAATTATTAATATTTCAAGTGATCGTTGATGATTTTATTCGTTCTGCCCAGCCTGTCGGTTCAAGGAGCTTGTCGAAAAAAGGCGATATCTCATTTAGTTCGGCTACGATACGCAATGAAATGGCTGACTTGGAAGAATTGGGTTTTATTGAAAAAACGCACACCTCATCAGGGAGAATTCCATCTGAAAAAGGTTACCGCTACTATGTTGACCATTTGTTGTCTCCGCAAAAACTAAACAGGACAGATGTTCATAAAATAAAATCGATTTTTGCAGAGCGAATATACGAGCTTGAAAAAATCGTCCAAAAATCGGCAAAGATTTTGTCGGAGATGACGAACTACACTTCGATCGTTTTAGGGCCTGATGTCATGGACCACAAATTAAAGAGAATCCAAATTGTGCCTTTGAATCAGGACACCGCCATCGCCATTATTGTCACCGATACCGGCCATGTTGAAAACCGGATGTTTCAGTTGCCTGAATCGATCGATGGCGGCGATCTTGAAAAAATGGTCAATATTTTGAACGAGCGGCTTGTAGGCGTGCCGCTTGTCCACCTTAACGGAAAAATCTATAAAGAGGTGGGTGTACTGCTCAGGCAGCACATTCAAAGCTATGACTTTATGCTGCAATCATTTGCGGAAACGTTAAAGCTGCCGACAAACGAGAAGTTATTCTTTGGCGGTAAAACCAACATGCTCAGCCAGCCGGAATTTCATGACATTGCAAAAATCCGCTCACTGCTGGCGATGATAGAGCAGGAGGATGGCATTTACGAGCTGATCCGTGAAAACCCGCATGGGATCAATATTAAAATCGGACGAGAAAACAACAACTCAGCAATGGATAACTGCAGTCTAATTACCGCTACTTATTCAATGGGAGCTGAAAAGATCGGGACAATTGCGATTCTCGGGCCAACCCGCATGGAATATTCAAGAGTTGTCAGCATTCTGCAGCTGATAAGCAAAGATTTAACAACTGTTTTATCAAAACTGTATCAAAGTAATTAAGGCAGGCAATATTGAATAAGGGTGGTGAACATTCCACCCTTTTCTTTCCATGCCCTGTTCGCACAACGCTTTTGACTTGAAACCATCCGGACAATATCGTATATCTTTAAGGGAGGTGAGCAATTTGACAGAAGAAAAAAATAGAAATGAATTTGCACAACCAGCAACTGAAACGGAACAGAATCAGCAGGAAGAAATAGTCGAGCCGGTATTCGCAGAAAGCGATTCATTTGAAGGCGCTGAAATTGAAACGGAAGCCACAGATGAAGCAAGCGAGGCCGATGTTAAAATTGCCGAGCTTGAAGCGAAGCTGGAGGAAGCGGATAACCGATATGTACGTTTGCAAGCCGATCTCGATAATTTCCGGAGGCGTTCGAGACTTGATCTTGAAGCACGTGAAAAATATAGAGCACAAAGCTTAATCACAGACCTGCTACCTGCTATCGACAATTTTGAAAGAGCTTTAAAAATGGAAGCTGAAAATGAACAAGCCAAGTCTGTTCTACAAGGAATGGAAATGGTATTTCGCAGCTTGCTTGATGCTCTTAAAAAAGAAGGGGTTGAGCCGATTGATGCAGTTGGCCAAGAATTTGATCCCCATCTGCACCAGGCGGTTATGCAGGTTGAAGACGATAATTATCGGCCTAATGTCGTTGTAGAAGAATTTCAAAAAGGATACAAGTTGAAGGACAGAGTGATTCGTCCATCGATGGTAAAGGTAAACCAATAAATAAAACTACATATTTAGATATGGGAGGAAAAAACGCATGAGCAAAATTATCGGTATTGACCTGGGCACGACTAACTCTTGTGTAGCCGTGTTAGAAGGCGGCGAACCAAAAGTAATTCCCAATCCGGAAGGAAATCGGACAACACCTTCTGTCGTTGCTTTTAAAAACGGTGAGCGCCAGGTGGGGGAAGTAGCAAAACGCCAGGCAATTACAAACCCTAATACGATCCAATCAATTAAGCGTCACATGGGGACCGCTTATAAAGTAGAAGCAGAAGGAAAAGAATTTACGCCACAGGAAGTTTCTGCGATTATTCTTCAGTATCTTAAATCCTATGCTGAAGAATATTTAGGAGAGAAAGTTACAAAAGCCGTCATCACAGTGCCTGCTTATTTCAACGATGCAGAGCGCCAGGCGACAAAGGATGCCGGAAAGGTTGCCGGACTTGAAGTAGAGCGGATCATTAACGAGCCGACTGCGGCTGCCCTCGCTTATGGCCTTGATAAGATGGATGAAGACCAAACCATTCTTGTCTATGACCTTGGCGGCGGAACTTTTGACGTCTCAATCCTTGAGCTTGGCGATGGAGTATTTGAAGTAAAATCAACAGCTGGTGACAATCGCCTTGGCGGCGATGATTTCGACCAGGTGATCATCGACTATCTTGTTGATCAGTTCAAAAAAGAGAATGGCATCGACCTTTCTAAAGATAAAATGGCGCTGCAGCGCTTGAAGGATGCGGCTGAAAAAGCGAAAAAAGACCTGTCCGGTGTTAGCTCCACACAAATTTCACTGCCGTTCATTACCGCAGGAGAAGCTGGACCGCTTCACTTGGAAATTACGATGACAAGAGCGAAATTTGATGAGATTTCAGCAGGCCTTGTTGAAAGAACAATGGGTCCAACACGACAGGCGATAAAGGATGCAGGCGTATCTGCAGCAGAGATTGATAAAGTCATTCTTGTCGGAGGTTCGACGCGGATTCCGGCTGTTCAAGAAGCGATTAAAAAGGAAATTGGCAAGGAGCCGCATAAAGGTGTGAACCCGGATGAAGTCGTAGCGATGGGTGCAGCGATTCAAGGCGGTGTCATTTCCGGAGACGTGAAAGACGTTGTCTTGCTTGACGTTACACCACTGTCACTTGGAATTGAAACAATGGGCGGTGTGTTTACGAAGCTGATCGACCGCAATACCACGATTCCGACTTCGAAATCACAAGTATTCTCAACAGCTGCAGACAACCAAACAGCGGTTGACATTCATGTATTGCAAGGGGAACGCCCAATGGCAGCTGACAATAAAACGCTTGGCCGTTTCCAATTAACCGATATCCCGCCAGCACCACGAGGAATTCCGCAAATCGAAGTTTCTTTTGATATCGATAAAAACGGAATTGTCAATGTACGTGCAAAAGATTTAGGTACAAACAAAGAGCAGGCCATTACGATTAAATCATCTACCGGATTATCAGATGAAGAAATCGAACGCATGGTCAAAGAAGCAGAAGAAAACGCTGAAGCAGATAAACAGCGGAAAGAAGAAGTGGAACTCCGCAACGAAGCAGACCAGCTTGTCTTTACAACTGAGAAGACTTTGAAGGATCTAGAAGGAAAAGTGGACGAAGCTGAAGTTGCGAAAGCAAATGAAGCGAAGGATGCTTTAAAACAGGCAATTGAAAAGAATGAGCTCGAAGAAATTCGTGCCAAGAAAGATGCCTTGCAGGAAATCGTCCAAAACTTGACAGTTAAGCTTTATGAAGAAGCGGCGAAACAAGCCCAGGCTGCGGAAGGGTCTGAAGGACAGGAAGCCGGTAAAGCAGACAATGTAGTTGATGCAGAATTTGAAGAAGTTAAGGACGATAAGGACAATAAATAATCCTTGTGCTTCTTAAGGAAAGTCAAAGTCAGGTCATCCTTGGCTTTGGCTTTTTCTTTGAGAAAGGAAACACATGCTGTGCGTTTTTGCTTTTGGTAAAATCACAATAATCACGCATGATGGCGATGTTGCACGAATTTAGTTTGAAATGATACAATAACCTTTATGTGACAGGAAATCGGGGAGTGGTTTCATGAGTAAACGGGATTATTACGAAGTGCTTGGAGTTGGCAAAAGTGCGTCGAAGGATGAAATAAAAAAAGCGTATCGGAAGCTTTCTAAAAAATACCATCCGGACATTAACAAAGAAAAAGATGCTGATGAAAAATTTAAAGAAGTAAAAGAAGCATATGAAGTGTTGAGCGACGACCAAAACCGCGCCCACTATGACCAGTTCGGCCATACCGATCCGAATCAGGGCTTTGGCGGCGGAGATTTCGGCGGTGGCTTTGGCGGTTTTGAGGATATATTCAATACATTTTTCGGCGGCGGTGGCGGACGACGCAGGGATCCTAATGCCCCAAGACAGGGTGCGGATTTACAATATACAATGACACTGTCTTTCGAAGAAGCCGTTTTTGGAAAAGAAACAAATATTGAAATTCCCCGCGAAGAGACTTGCAATACATGTAATGGATCCGGGGCGAAACCGGGAACAAAACCGGAAACGTGCAAGCATTGCCATGGTACCGGCCAGCTGAATGTGGAGCAAAATACTCCGTTTGGGAGAATTGTCAACCGCAGGGTTTGTAACCACTGTAACGGAACAGGCAAAGAAATTAAGGACAAATGTTCAACATGCCGCGGAACCGGCAAGGTGACAAAACGCCGCAAGATTAACGTAAAAATTCCTGCCGGTATTGACGACGGCCAGCAGCTGCGCGTGTCCGGACAGGGAGAGCCGGGTATTAATGGTGGACCTGCCGGTGATTTATATGTCGTGTTCCATGTCCGTTCCCACGAGTTTTTTGAACGTGATGGTGATGATATTTATTGTGAAATGCCGATTACTTTTGTCCAGGCTGCGTTGGGGGACGAAATAGAAGTGCCGACCTTACACGGAAAAATCAAACTAAAGATCCCTTCAGGCACACAAACTGGAACGCGATTCCGCTTAAAAGGCAAGGGTGTGCCGAATGTCAGGGGTTATGGTACGGGTGACCAGCATGTAGTAGTCAGGATCGTTACTCCGACAAAGCTTTCAGAGAAACAGAAGCAGCTGTTAAATGAATTTGCTGAAGTCAGTGGAACAGTTCCCCAGGGGGAGCATGAGGAGAGCTTTTTTGAAAAAGTGAAGCGTGCCTTTAAGGGAGAATAAAGGAAACGGAGTTGGTAGGAGATGAAATGGTCAGAAATCAGCATTCATACTACAAATGAGGCGATTGAACCGATTTCAAATATATTGCATGAAGCCGGAGCGAGCGGAGTGGTAATTGAAGATCCGGCTGACCTTGTGAAGGAGCGGGAAGACCAGTTCGGAGAAATCTACCAACTTAATCCTGATGACTATCCGGAGGAAGGCGTTATTGTAAAAGCTTATCTGCCTGTCAACAGCTTTCTTGGTGAAACAGTGGACGCAATCAAAGAAGCAATTAACAATCTAATCATTCATAACATTGATATCGGGGTTAATGAAGTAACCATAAGTGAAGTCAATGAAGAAGAATGGGCAACAGCCTGGAAGAAATATTATAATCCAGTGAAGATTTCCGAGAAATTCACAATTGTGCCTACGTGGGAAGACTACACGCCTGTAAACAGTGATGAACTGATCATTGAGCTCGATCCGGGGATGGCGTTTGGAACGGGAACACATCCTACAACGGTTATGTGTATTCAGGCTTTAGAGCGAACAGTGAAGCAAGGGGACCGTGTGGTCGATGTCGGTACAGGCTCAGGGGTGCTAAGCATTGCGGCCGCCTTATTGGGGGCAGACCAGGTTCAGGCTCTGGATCTCGACGAAATTGCAGTAAAATCGGCCCGGCTGAATATTAAACTGAATAAAGTCCAGGAGCGCTGCACCGTTTCCCAAAACAATTTGCTGGACGGTATTAGAGAAGATGCAGATGTTGTTGTAGCAAATATATTGGCTGAGGTCATCCTTCGTTTTACCGATGATGTTTCACGGGTCGTCAAGCGGGGCGGATATTTCATCGCATCGGGAATTATCGCACAGAAAAAGCAGCAAGTAAGGGAAGCAATCATCGACGCCGGATTTGAGATTGAAGAAACCATTCATATGGAAGATTGGGTTGCGATAATCGCGAAAAGACGCTAAGTTACGAAAAGGGGCACATAAATCGTTTTGCCCTTTTTTCGGTTTCCCGCAAAAACGGCTTGCTGTTTTTGGCAACGAAAATATAGTAAAATCTGCGGTACGGGTACCAAGATTAATCAATTCGTGAATCAGATTTAAAGGTAGGTGCACGGTTTGCAAAGGTATTTTGTTAATGCTCCCGCTTCTGAAGGGCGCTTTTATATTTCTGGTGACGACAGGCATCATATTGTCAGGGTCATGCGGGGCAAAATAGGTGACCAAATTATTTGTTCTGACTCCGACGGCAAGAGTGCGATCTGCACAATTGCAGAAATTACCGATGACCTTGTAATCGCAACCGTTGTACAATGGGAAGAAGGATCCTCCGAGCTGCCAGTTCGGGTAGCGATCGCGAGCGGCCTGCCTAAAGGGGATAAACTCGAAACGATCATCCAAAAGGGAACTGAGCTTGGAGCTTATCAATTTATCCCTTTTACTGCAGCCCGTTCGATTGTTAAATGGGACGATAATAAGGCCAGTAAAAAGGTGGAACGGTGGCAAAAGATAGCCAAGGAAGCTGCAGAACAGTCGCACCGAAGACTGCTCCCAAAGGTGGCAGCACCGGTCACGTTCAAGGAGCTCTTGGCGTTAAGCCGCGATTACGATTTTAAGCTGATCGCCTATGAAGAAGATGCCAAAGCCGGTGAGTCATCAATGCTTTCGAAAACATTCGTATCTGTTGAAAAAAACCAGTCAATGCTGATTGTGTTCGGGCCTGAGGGCGGCCTGGCCGACCAGGAAATCGCACAATTGAAAGAAGCCGGGTTTATTTCATGCGGATTTGGACCAAGAATATTAAGAACAGAAACGGCCCCGCTCTACGCACTGGCTGCCGTTTCTTATCATTTTGAATTGATGAGGTGAAATAGATGCCTGCAGTAGCTTTCCATACGCTTGGATGCAAAGTCAACCATTATGAGACAGAGGCAATCTGGCAGCTGTTCAAACAGGAAGGATATGACCGTGTTGACTTTGAATCCACGGCAGACGTTTATATTATTAATACTTGTACCGTAACGAACACAGGAGATAAAAAGAGCCGCCAAGTCATCCGCCGCGCAATCAGAAAAAATCCCGATGCTGTTATCTGTGTAACCGGATGCTATGCGCAAACATCTCCTGCCGAAATTATGGCCATTCCCGGAGTTGATATTGTTGTCGGCACACAAGACCGGGTTAAAATGCTTGAGTATATCGAACAGTTTAAAGTAGAGCGGCAGCCGATTAATGGTGTCGGTAACATCATGAAGAATCGTGTTTATGAGGAGCTTGATGTGCCCGCTTTTACCGATCGCACAAGGGCATCGCTTAAAATCCAGGAAGGCTGCAACAATTTTTGCACGTTTTGCATCATTCCATGGGCGCGCGGCTTAATGAGATCACGCGATCCGAAGGAAGTTATCCGCCAGGCGCAACAGCTTGTCGATGCTGGCTATAAGGAAATCGTCCTGACCGGAATTCATACCGGCGGCTATGGCGAAGACATGAAGGATTACAATCTGGCGATGCTGCTCAGAGATTTAGAAGCGCAGGTAAAAGGCTTAAAACGATTAAGAATTTCCTCGATTGAAGCAAGCCAAATTACCAATGAAGTGATTGAAGTGCTGGGCCAGTCAAAAATGGTTGTCCGCCATTTGCATATTCCTCTTCAATCAGGATCAAACACAGTGTTAAAAAGAATGCGCAGAAAATACTCGATGGAGTTCTTCGCTGAACGCTTGACCCGCCTCAAAGAAGCATTGCCGGGCTTGGCAATCACATCTGATGTAATCGTCGGTTTCCCTGGAGAAACAGAAGAAGAATTCATGGAAACTTATCATTTCATTAAAGAACATCAATTCTCCGAACTCCATGTCTTTCCGTACTCAAAGCGGACCGGAACACCGGCAGCAAGAATGGAAGACCAGGTAGACGAAGAGGTTAAAAACGAACGCGTTCATCGCCTGATCGCCCTTTCCGATCAGTTGGCGAAAGAATATGCATCAAAACATGAAAACGAAGTCCTCGAAGTCATTCCGGAAGAAATTTATAAAGATGAGCCCGATCGCGGTCTTTACGTTGGCTACACCGATAATTATTTAAAGGTTGTTTTCCCCGCTGATGAAACAATGATCGGCCAAATTGTAAAAGTGAAAATTGCCAAAGCCGGCTATCCATTCAACGAAGGACAATTCGTCCGCGTCATCGAAGACACGGAAATGAAGGAAGAAGCGGCAGTATAATAAAAAGGGATTGCTATTGTAAATGATAGCAATCCCTTTTTTAGTGGAATTATCAACAAACGTGGTATTAATAAATATTTACTAAAAGAAAGGAGAGAAGGAAGCATTCGGGTTTCTTCAAATTTACTGAATGTATATTTTCTGATTATAAAGAAATGTAGCAACCATTAGTAGAAGGGACTTATCTCCCAAAAACTGTGAATTATTTGTAAACAATAACCATAAATTCAGTATTTGGTTTATAGTTGTAAATAAGGAGGGGATATATGGAAAAAATTTCTATATATTGTAACCCTGTTGGTGTTAATGATGCTTAAGACAAAGTAACTCATCAGGAGAATAACATAAAGAAAAAATATATTTCAGTGAACAAAAGGACCATTATCTTTAACTAACAAACAAGGAGGAAGAATGGAATGAAGCGAATTTTATTAAACAGTATATTATTAATTGCTGCCGTTCTCGTGTTTTTCCCACTTCAGGAAGTTAGTGCTAAAGGAAATGACTTAACTCAAAATATCTATTAAATCCTACTCGTTTTACACCTGGAACTCAATGGGAATCTTTTGGAACAATGGCAGATATGGATATTAGGCATAGAGTTGATTACTATATTCCTTATTACAATGCAGAAATATATGGTGTTGAGCAAAAAATAGATGTAAACTACAATTACTAGCAACACATAATTTTTAGCAGTTATGAACTTCCTCGTTTTTTAGAGGAAGTTCTATTTTAAATGAAAGGAAATCGTAAGGATGCTTAAAAAAATTATAATCCTGTTGATAGTTTCTTTATTCTTAATTAGTTGTGAATCCGCCAAGAAAAGTCATTATTTGTTAAATGATTCATCCTTTTACGATACTAATTTTAATGATTACTGGGAAACGTTATCTAATCAAGAAAACCTGCCCACAAATACAAAAATAGAAAATTTTCGTATTGAACTAGATAAAAATAATGTAATAAGCGTCATTGAGTATGACTTGATAAATTTTCAAGAGAAACAAGAAAGGTATAAAATTACTCATTTTAAACAATGTGTCCGTAATTGCTCACAACAGGAAACCATATTAAATGTCAGTTATGCAGACGAATGGTTACAGTATGAAAATTTAACAACCGCAAAAAGGCTTTTTAACAACCTAGGCAAACTTGATCTAAGAAATTTAATTCAGGGAAATATTACTGTGGATAGTCAAGGAGAAAATCAGAACATCTCCATGAAAGGGCAATATTACAATTTGCAAAAGGGAAAATTGGTTTTGTTAAATTCATCTAGCACACAAGGATTTACGTTCATTATTTCTAAAAATGGCAATGATGACGATGTACACATTATTAATTATGGTCATTGAAATAATTGAGTAAATTTCAATGGTTAAAAAAAGAGATTGAATATAACAGGATGTGTTTTGGAACAAGTAATTAGATAAATATAGATGTGTAAATGAGGAAAGGGTTATTAGCCTAAAAAGATGAGAAATGAAAGCCGATACTACATCAGCTTCTATAAGTATTTAAAAATAGGCTTTCCGTTAATGATCGTGTCGATTGTTATTTCAACTGTTTATATTTATTTGCGCTATTTGATCTGAATTTTACTCTTTTTCCTTTTGCGGGTTTCACGTCCGCATAACGATCGAACTGAATGGTTAATGACTGCTGCAAAGAGCAAGTCTGAAACCGATTGCATTTTTATAATTTATTCTCGAAATTTCAACCATACAATGATATGATTAGAGAGGTACGGACAACCTTCCATTGTAAAGGAGAGTTCAAGATGAGTAAAAATGTAGCAAGCATGATTGATCATACACTATTGAAAGCAGATGCGACAAAAGAACAAATAAAGGATCTGTGCGAGGAAGCGAAGCAGCATCATTTTGCCTCCGTTTGTATCAACCCGGCATGGGTTAAATACGCAAGTGAACTTTTGAGCGGCACGGAAGTTAAGGTATGTACGGTAATTGGCTTTCCGCTTGGGGCAACAACATCAGCAACAAAGGCTTTCGAAACGAAAAATGCGATTGAAAACGGTGCTGGTGAAGTCGATATGGTAATCAACATTGGCGCTTTAAAAGATCGAAATTATGACATGGTTGAAAGTGATATCCGTGCGGTTGCCGAAGCAGCAAAAAACAAGGCATTGCTAAAAGTGATTATTGAGACATCCCTGTTAACTGAAGAAGAAAAAGTTCGCGCATGCGAACTTGCAGTCAAGGCCGGGGCGGATTTTGTAAAAACCTCAACAGGCTTTTCAACTGGCGGCGCTACGAAAGAGGATATTGCATTAATGCGTAAGACGGTTGGTCCGGACATCGGCGTCAAAGCATCCGGTGGAGTGAGAAGCGCGGCTGATGCCGAAATGATGATCGCAGCAGGTGCAACGAGAATCGGTGCAAGTTCAGGTGTTTCGATTGTAAAAGGGTTAACCGGTGACTCAGACTATTAATCAAATTAAAACGAATAAACGCTCTTAAACCTAGTCCAGTTTAAGGGCGTTTATTATTTCTAAAAGGAAAAAATCATTTATCGGTCATGAATCCATAGTATTATTTGCCCAAACCTTTCTGCAAAAGGGAGGATGATCAGCGACGAAACGACATTAAAGAAAACGCTGATATGGGCAAGCTGGACATCAATGTCATCCGCGGTTAATGGAGCAGCATCAGCAAGTATTTTTATAAATGGGAAAAAAGCGGCAACACCGAGAACATTAATCCATATATGAGCGTATGCAGCGAGCCTGGCTTCTCTGCCTGCAGTTATCGAGGCGATATATGCGGTTACACATGTGCCAATGTTGGCGCCGAACATAATCGCAACCGCAGACACGAGGCTTAAATGGCCCGCTATTAAAAAGCCCATCAGCATTCCGACTACAGCGGTGCTTGACTGGATTACAGCAGTGATGATTGCTCCTGCCATGACACTAAACAGATGGCTGTCATTCAAAAATGTCAACAGATTATCAATGTAAGGCGTGACTGACAAAGGTGTTGCCATGTATTTAAATCCTCGCATCGCGGTGAACACCGTTGCAATCCCAAATATGATCATGCCGGCACTTCGCACTCTTTTATTATTGAGTGCGATCAGAATGGCACCGGTAACGGACAGCGGAAGCAGGATGGAATCGATATCAAATGTAATAAACTCTGCTGTGAAGGTGGTACCAATATTGGTGCCAAGAATGATGCCAATCGATTGCGGAAAGGTTAACAGCCGGGCTGAAATCATTCCAATTGTGATGACCATAACTGCAGAGCTGCTCTGGAGAATGGCTGTGACCAATATACCAATCAGGAACCCTTTCATTGGGGAAGCTGTCAGCCGGGCCATCCACAATTTAAGTGAACCGGCTGATAAATTAAACAAGCCTGTTCTTAAAATCGTCATGCCGAAGATAAACATCCCAATGAACAGGATAAATAATAGCATCAAAAGCATGTCCTTCACTCCCTTCTTAAATCATATGGGGGGATTGCGAATGACATGCCATGAAATAGAGACACTTGAATATTGTACGGAGAACGAGGAGACTAAATACAGAGTTGACCTTGCACGGGCATTATATTATAATTGCAAAGTACATGGAATTTTCATGTAGTAATGTTAGTGGGTTGTGCTCGGAGGGAGGGAAAGAGAATGTCTAAAACTGTCGTTCGCAAAAACGAATCGCTTGAAGATGCTCTTCGTCGTTTCAAACGTACTGTATCTAAAACTGGTACTTTACAGGAAGCCAGAAAGCGCGAGTTCTACGAAAAGCCTAGCGTAAAGCGTAAGAAAAAGTCTGAGGCTGCAAGAAAACGTAAGTGGTAAGAGAGGGTGTATATGATTGAGTCTTCTCGAGCGTTTAAATAGTGATATGATACAAGCGATGAAAAGCAAGCAAAAAGACAAACTCACTGTAATTCGGATGGTAAAAGCTTCGATGCAAAACGAAGCGATTAAGCTCGGTAAAAAAGAGCTATCCGAAGAAGAAGAGTTAACAGTTCTTTCTCGCGAAGTAAAACAACGCAAGGATTCCCTCCAGGAATTTGAAAAAGCAGGTCGTGAAGACCTTGTTGAAAAAATTCGCACTGAATTACAGTATGTTGATCTATATATGCCACAACAGCTTTCCGAAGAGGAAGTTTCTGAAATCGTGCAAGAAACGATTTTGGAAACAGGTGCATCGTCAAAAGCTGATATGGGCAAAGTGATGGCTGCGATAATGCCCAAGGTTAAAGGCAAAGCAGACGGATCGCTTGTAAATAAACTCGTACAACAACATCTTTCATAATTGAATGAAACAGGATCGCAGGCAGTTGTCTGCGGTCCGTTTTGTATTTTGCGGCTGCCAGGGCATATGCTGTTTCTGTCACATCATTCATGGATGATTGGGAGAAAGTAACATTGATATTTTTTCTTGAAAATGAATCTTTCTTTATCGGAAAACGTAAATACATAAACGAAATAAATGGAAGAAAGGGGGGAAGGGTGTGGCAATACGCCGCTATCTTACAGCAATAGCTCTTTTACTTGCTTTCTTGGCAATCGTTTTTCCGTCTGAAGGTTCTGCAAAGGATGAAATTGTTTATGTCGTTCCGCTTGAGGAAACGGTTGAAAAAGGCCTTTTCGGTTTCCTGAAGCGAGCTGTCCAAACCGCCGAAGCGGAGGATGCAGCTGCTATTATTTTTGAAATCAATACTCCCGGAGGCGCTGTGGATGCAGCAGCAGAAATTGGCAAACTGCTGGCGACAACAGATGTAAGAACGGTCAGCTTCGTCAACAAGCAGGCCTTATCTGCTGGAGCATATATTTCCTTGTATACTGACGAAATCTATATGGCTCCCGGTTCGACGATGGGTGCTGCTGCGATTATAGACCAGCAGGGAAATACAGCCGGTAAAAAAGCGGAGTCCTACTGGCTGAAGGAAATGGAGAACGCAGCACAGCATGCTGGCCGGGATCCGCAATACGCGATTGCGATGGCCAGTGAAGACAATGATTTATCTGAATACGGGGCCGGTCAAGGGAAATTGCTGACGTTAACAAGTGATGAGGCGCTTGAAGTCGGATATTCAGAAGGAACCGTAAACGATCTCGATGAACTAACGGAAAAGCTCGGCCTTGCCGATGCTGAAGTTCGAACCGTCGAAGAAAGCTTTGCAGAAAAGGTTGCGCGCTTTATCACCAACCCGATCGTAGTGCCGATTTTATTGACACTGGGAAGTCTCGGGCTTGTCCTTGAGCTATACTCACCAGGCTTTGGCCTTCCTGGCTTCACGGGCTTGTCTGCGCTTTTATTATTCTTTTACGGACACCTCGTTGCCGGCCTGGCTGGATACGAAACTTTCATTCTATTCGCGGTCGGAATCGGCCTGCTCATCCTCGAGCTCTTTGTTCCGGGCGGAATTGCCGGTATACTTGGAGCAGCAGCCATCCTGGGCAGCTTGTTTTTAGCATCAGATAACGTGTTCCATATGGGTATATCCCTGTTAATTGCAATCGGAGTGTCCATTTTAGCATCTATTTTACTAGTAAAGGTGTTTGGTAAAAAAATGAGACTGTTTAAAAAGATGATTTTAACCGATTCAACGAGCACCGAAAGCGGTTATGTCTCCAATAAAAATCGCCTGGAACTGGTCGGCCTTGAAGGCTATGCCTTAACCGCATTGCGGCCAGCAGGTACGATAGTGATAGAGGATGAGCGCATTGACGTCGTCAGTGAAGGAGGCTTTGTACTGCAGGGAGCCAAAGTGAGAGTCATAAAAGCAGAGGGATCGCGGATCGTGGTCAGGGAAATTCCTGATTTAGATAAAAACGAATAACTAGGAGGAAATCTGAATGGAAGCATCAATGTTATTTATTTTAGTAGCCATCGTGCTCGGCATTATTTTGCTGTCAATCTTATTGACATTTGTGCCGGTCATGCTGTGGGTTTCGGCCCTTGCAGCCGGAGTAAGAGTAAGCATATTCACCCTGATTGGAATGAGGCTGCGCCGGGTTATCCCAAACCGCGTCATTAATCCGTTAATCAAGGCGCATAAAGCCGGATTAAATGTAACGACAAACCAGCTTGAAAGCCATTATCTTGCCGGCGGTAACGTCGACAGGGTTGTCAATGCATTAATCGCCGCCCACCGTGCCAATATCGAACTATCGTTTGAGCGCAGTGCAGCAATTGATCTGGCAGGACGTGACGTTTTGGAAGCAGTCCAAATGAGCGTTAATCCAAAAGTAATCGAAACACCGTTTATTTCCGGCGTGGCAATGAATGGAATCGAAGTAAAAGCAAAAGCAAGAATTACCGTCCGTGCCAACATCGAGCGCTTAGTAGGAGGAGCCGGTGAAGAGACGGTTGTTGCCCGTGTTGGTGAAGGGATCGTTTCAACAATTGGTTCTTCAGACAACCATAAGAAAGTACTGGAAAACCCGGATATGATTTCGAAAACCGTCCTTTCAAAGGGCTTGGATGCAGGTACCGCATTTGAAATCCTCTCGATTGATATTGCGGACGTTGACATCGGTAAAAACATCGGTGCCGAGCTTCAAACAGAACAGGCTGAAGCAGATAAAAATATTGCCCAGGCTAAGGCAGAAGAACGCCGGGCGATGGCGGTGGCAAAGGAGCAGGAGATGAAAGCACGCGTCCAGGAAATGAGGGCGAAGGTTGTCGAAGCGGAAGCGACCGTGCCGCTTGCGATGGCAGAAGCTTTAAGAGAAGGCAATATCGGTGTAATGGATTATATGAACATCCAAAATATCTCGGCTGATACCGATATGAGGGGCTCAATCGGCAAAATGACAGGCGAGAAAAAAGATAACGGCAAGAAATAATAAGAGGAAAACCCGGACTTAAGAAGGGAGGAGCCTCTAATGGAGTTTATTTTTGAAAATCCTATTTTTATTGTGGTTGTACTCGGGATCATTTCCAGCTTGTTCAATCGCTTTAAAGATGCCGGCAAGGAACAGCGGCAGCAACGGCCTGTGCGGCCCCAGGCACCAAAGCAGCCCGCACCTGCCCCATCTCCGGCTCCGGCACCAGCACCAGCACCAGTGGCTGCGCGCCGGGAAACGCGTGAGATGACGGCGACAAGACTTGACAATAAGTATGAAGAACAGAAACAGCAGGCTGAAGCTAAGCTGCGATCTTTAAAGAAAAACGAGAAAGCGTCAGCTGCGAGCATTTTTCAGGAAAACGAAGAAAAAGAGCGTACAGAGCTTGATATTGATCAACAGAATCTCTTAAACGGAGTGATCCTTGCGGAGGTCCTTGGACAGTCAAGGGCAAAACGCCCCCATCATCCATTTAAAAGATAGGCGGAAGATGAGCGTAAACGATGTGGACATCCGGGAAAAAGGTGTGCTAGAACCCCCATTCATTTCATAAACATGAGATGAAAGGGGGTTCTTTTTTTATGTCAAAAAAGTTGAGCCATTCGATATGGAATTGGATGACAAAGAAAATGGATCTTCCGCAGGATGTCATGCTCGATTTGCCGCGTATAACGATGATCGGGCAATTACATATATACATTGAGAACCACCGGGGCTTACTTACTTTTACAGATAAAGAGATAAGGCTGCTTCTTGAAAAGGGGCAGCTGTTAATTAAAGGGAATCATTTTGTCATAAAAACGATTTTGCCTGAAGAAATATTGGTCGAGGGGCAAATTGATCAGGTCATGTATATACAGTAACAAGAAAGCGATCACGCGTGGTGATTCGGCCTTTTCGTCATATTAAGAATAATCCAGGAGGAAGATATGAAGAATCAGTGGGTTGAATTTTATAAAGGAATTGTGACGGTGAAAATAACAGGAAAAGGAATTGAGCGGCTCTTAAATCGATTGACAAAAAAGGGGTTGCATATCTGGCAGGTTAAGAGGCATGGAACGGAAACGGTGACAATTAAACTTCGGCTTGAAGACGTTCATAAGCTCAGAGCTGCTGCAAGAGGAAGCGAGTGTAAAGTTCATTTTTTAAATCGGACAGGCGCCCCATTTTTGCTGAAAAGGTTGTTGAAAAACAGCGGCTTTGCAGCGGGAACGTTCGTCTTTTTTGCAGTCATTATGTTTCTATCAAATATGATCTGGGCTATTGAAATAAAAGGAGCTAATCCGGCAACAGAATATCAGATTCGCAAAGAATTGGACAAGATGGGTGTGAAAATTGGCAAGCTCCAGTTTTTTGTTGATGATGTGAGCACGATCCAGCGTGAGCTCACTAACAATATCGAAGCGCTTACCTGGGTGGGTGTTGAATTAAAGGGGACAACCTATCGGATGCAAGTCGTCGAAAAAAACGAGCCGGAGCAGCCGGAATACGCTTCTCCAAGGAATTTAGTTGCTAAAAAGAAGGCCGTCATTGTTGATATGTTTGTCGAACAGGGCGATCCAGTTGTCAATATCCATGATCATGTGACGGCAGGGCAGCTACTGGTTTCAGGTGTAATCGGCAGAGAAGAACAAAGTATAATTATTCCGGCCAAAGGGGAAATTCTCGGAGAAACCTGGTACTGGTGTAAAGTTGAGCTTCCGTTAGAAAGTTCTTTCCAGACTTTTAGCGGCAATGAGAAGCGAAAACACTATTTGAAAATAGGCAGTGTCGCTGTGCCGGTCTGGGGATTTGGAAAGCCGGAATTTAGCAAATTTGAGACAGAGACAAATGAGAAAAAAATCCGTTTTATCAAGTGGGAGCTGCCGATTTCATATGTAGCAAGCACACATCGTGAAAGTGAACAGGTTACACGAACTTACTCCAATGAAAAGGCGATTCAGGCAGCAAAGGAGATCGCGAGAAATGAAATAAAAAGTAAGTTGACTGAGGATGCTACCATTAAGGGTGAAAAAGTTTTGCACCAGTCCATCGAGAATGGTAAAGTAAATTTATCAATACACTTCCAAATTATTGAGAATATCGCAGAAGGACAACCAATTATCCAAGGAGACGACGAATGACAGAAGAGTTAAAAACAATTGATATCCAGCTTGAGAATGCGAATGAAGCGATTGCTTTATTTGGGAATTCAGATACAAACTTAAAAATAATCGAACAAGAATTGGATGTTTCAATAGTGACGAGAGGCGAAACCGTCTACGTTTCGGGAGATTCGGATCAAATAAATCTTGCAGGTAAAATATTGGTGAAACTGCTCGCTGTGATCAGAAAAGGAATGAACATCGGTCAGAGAGATGTCATCTATGCTATTGAATTAGCGAAAAAAGGCACACTTGAATATTTCGAGGCTATTTACGATGAAGAAATTGCCAAAAAGGCAAACGGGAAATCAATTCGAGTTAAAACTCTTGGACAGAGTCAGTATATTAACGCCATCAAAAAGCATGACCTTGTGTTTGGAATTGGCCCTGCCGGCACAGGAAAGACATACTTAGCGGTTGTCATGGCTGTGAGCGCATTAAAAAACGGCCATGTAAAACGGATTATCCTTACCAGGCCGGCGGTGGAAGCAGGGGAAAGCCTCGGCTTTCTCCCGGGAGACCTGAAAGAGAAGGTCGATCCGTACTTGCGGCCTTTATATGATGCCCTTAATGATATTTTCGGAGCAGAGCATACACAGCGATTGATTGAAAGGGGAACGATTGAAATCGCCCCGCTTGCCTATATGAGAGGGAGAACCCTTGATGATGCTTTTGTGATTCTTGATGAAGCACAGAACACAACGCAGGCACAAATGAAAATGTTTTTAACCAGGCTCGGATTTGGTTCAAAAATGGTCATTACCGGTGATACTTCACAGGTTGACCTTCCTAAAGGGGTAAGGTCCGGTTTACTTGCAGCGGAAGACGTTTTAGGCAATGTAAGAGGCATAAGCTTTACCCACCTTGACGAGAGTGATGTTGTGCGCCACCCGCTCGTTGGAAAAATTATTCATGCATATGATCTAAATGAAAGCAAATAACTGTCCGGGCTGCCGGGCAGTTATTTCTTTTGGAAAATGCAAGCTATTCGCAGTGTTGCGCATAAACTATCGTGGGATTTTTCTTTTTTGCAAACATTTTTTGAGCTAATCCGATTTGAGGATGAAACTTGGATGAAAAACTGTTATGATTTTACATAATTAGAGTCGACAAAACTAAACTGCTTATCTGGCCATGATTTCGAGCCGTGATAGGAGGGGCCGAAGATGGAAAAGCTTCAAAGACAATTAGCGAAAATCCGCAACCTGCTGGATGTTACCTTTTTTAAGGTGCTGTTATTTGTTTCGATCGGAATCATATTATTTGCTGTTATGTACAGCAATGTAAAACCGGAAAAACTGAACCTGACTCTTTTTTCTGTTGCGGAGCAAACAATCCGTTCGCCGATTACCCTTGAAGACCGGGCCAATACGGAACGGAAGCGGACTGAGGCAAGCGAACAGGTTCAGGACGTCTACACAATGAAAAAAGAGTATACGGAAAACCGGGTCGATTTAATTTCGTCCATATTTGATTCGGTTTCCGAGGTGGAAGAAGAGATTAAAGTGGAGCAGGATCAGCTCCAGAAACAGGCTCAGACAAATGCAGATGGCACGGGAACCGCTCCAGCAACAGCGCCGACTGTAGCTGACAAGCTTCCGATGCTGAAGGATAAATTGACGGAAAATGTGACGAAAGATATTCCAGATCCGGTTTTTAATTCGCTTCTGCAGACGGGGAAGGATGAATTATCAATCGCGAAAGATTTAACGGTTACGGCAATTAACCATGTCATGAACGAGCGAATTCCGGCTGATCAAGTCGAAAATGCAAAGAAGCGGCTTGAGGAAGAGCTCAAATACACGAGCCTATCTGCTAATATGAAGGACGCTGCGATCGCTCTTGGCAGGTATGCGGTCGTCCAAAATGAATTTTACGATCCGGTTGCTACAGAAGAACTGAGAGAACAGGCAAAGGAAGATATAGAACCTGTTAAAATTCTTCAGGGGCAGATATTAGTGGAGGAGGGACAGCTGATCAGCCGCGAAATTTTCCGGCAGCTCGAGCTGGCTGGAGTGCTTGATAGTGATAACTCGATAAAACCGTTCGCCGGTCTCGTTTTGTTTATTTCGATTTTGCTGCTTGCTCTTTATTATTATTTTAATGAAAAAACCCCGGAAGATAAAAAGCAGACAAATTTGCTGCTGTTCAGCTTAATTTTTGTCCTGTCGATAATCATCATGAAGTTGATCAGCCTTTTGCAAATGTATGAGTACGCTGATATCGGTTATGTGTTCCCGGCTGCAATGGGTGCGATGCTGATAAAAATTTTAATCGATGAACGTCTGGCTATATTTATGACAATTGCGATGGCGGTTTGCGGCAGCATCCTTTTTAACGAAGGAATTACCGGAACCATTCATATGACGATCGGGATCTACATTTTATGCAGCGGACTGGCAGGAATTTTATTTTTAAGCAAGCAAAACCAACGCTCAAAAATTCTCCAGGCTGGTTTGCTCGTTTCGGCGGTCAATCTTGTCGTGATTGTTTCGTTATTGTTTTTGCAAAACGGACAATACTCCGGCCTTGAATATAGTTTCTATTTGATCGCCGCACTTGTGTCCGGGATAGCATCCGCTGTTCTGACGATCGGGCTGCTGCCATTTTTTGAAGCTGGATTCGGAATTTTGTCGACAATGAAGTTAATTGAGCTTTCAAACCCGAATCATCCGCTCCTCCGCAAAATTTTAACAGAGGCACCGGGCACGTACCATCACAGTGTCATGGTTGCCAATCTTGCCGAATCAGCATGTGAAGCGGTCGGGGCAAACGGGCTGCTGGCCCGGGTTGGCTGCTATTATCATGACATTGGCAAAACGAAACGACCGCAGTTCTTTATTGAAAATCAATTGAATATTGAAAATCCCCATGACCGCCTGCCGCCGCAGACAAGTAAAAATATCATTATTGCCCATGCAACAGATGGGGCAGAAGCATTACGAAAGCATCGCCTGCCCCGGGAAATTGTTGATATTGCGGAACAGCATCATGGAACAACCCTATTGAAGTATTTTTATCACAAAGCAAAACAAAACGGCCTTGAAGCGAAGGTGGAAGACTATCGGTATCCAGGTCCGAAAGCAAAAACAAAGGAATCGGCAATCATTGGAATCGCCGACAGTGTCGAAGCGGCTGTCCGCTCGATGAGCCATCCTACAAATGAACAAATTGAGGAGATTGTCCGCAATATAATTTCTGACCGATTGCAGGACGGACAGCTGAACGAATGTGATATTACACTGAAAGAACTGGAAATCGTCGCTCATACATTATGTGAGACGTTAAAGGGAATCTTTCACTCAAGGATTGAATATCCAGAAATGATGAAACAGAAGGTGAACCAAGCATGAGCTTAGCAATTGAACCGATCGATGAAACCGGTCAGCTTGCTGATGAAGAGATCAGCACCGTCGTTGCACTTTTAAATTTTGCGGCGGAAAAGGAAGATGTGGAAGCGGGCAGTGAGGTTTCGATTACATTCGTATCCAATGAGAGAATCCAGGAGATTAACCGGGATTATCGCGATAAAGACAGGCCAACAGATGTCATCTCCTTTGCGATGGAGGAATTGGGCGAAGGAGAGCGGCAAATCCAGGGGACGGAAATTCCGCGGGTACTTGGCGATATCGTTATATCTGTACAGAAAGCAAAGGAACAGGCTGAGGAGTATAGCCACTCGTTTATCCGCGAGCTCGGGTTCCTGGCTGTTCACGGATTTCTTCATCTATTGGGATATGATCATATGACCGAGCAAGACGAAAAAAAAATGTTTAGCCGCCAAAAGGATATATTAGATGAGTTCGGCCTTCAAAGATAGGAGAAATAGGCGTCATTGCGGTGTTTTTCGGTCGTTTCTCTACGCTTGTGCCGGGATCAACTCAGCTCTCAAAAACGAAACAAATATGAAAATCCACTTCTTCATTTCGTTTTTTGTGATTGGCGCGGGATTTTTCTTTTCACTTTCACCTGTCGAGTGGCTGTTTGTGTTATTTGCCATCGGGGGCATGCTCTCCCTCGAATTAATCAATACAGCCATCGAGAGAGCCGTCGACCTCGTTACGAAAGAAGAGCATCCCCTTGCAAAAGAGGCAAAGGATATTGCGGCGGGAGCAGTGCTGATCTATGCAGTTTTATCGGTTGCAGTCGGATTGATCATTTTTATTCCCAAGCTATTGTAGATAGGCTGGGGCTGCCTTGTCGGGCAGCCTTTCTGTCATGAAACAGTCCTGGATACAAAATTGGGCCAATACCGGATGCTGATTGTAAACGCTCTAAATATTCGATAAAATGACAGAGCAGTATAAAATAAACCGGAAGACTTTTTAGAAAATTCAATATTTTTTATTGCGATTTTGTAACAAGCGATGAAATTAACTGCAAAATAGGGTAAAATAAAGAGAAGGCAGTCTTCTTTTGGAAAGGAAGAATTGTTTTGAACATTGAACAATTAATTCAAGAAGCAAAAAAAGCAAGAGAAAAAGCATATGTTCCCTACTCAAAATTTCAAGTGGGAGCAGCCCTTCTAACAGATGATGGCAAGGTTTACCATGGCTGCAATATTGAAAATGCTGCATACAGCATGTGTAATTGTGCAGAGAGGACAGCTTTGTTTAAAGCGTATTCAGAAGGAGACCGCGTCTTTACTGCAATGGCGGTCATTGCAGATACGAAAGGGCCAGTCTCGCCTTGCGGAGCCTGCCGGCAAGTTATTTCAGAGCTTTGCCCGAGGGATATGAGGGTTGTCTTAACCAATCTTCACGGGGTAACCCGGGAATTCACTGTTGAAGAATTATTGCCAGGAGCATTTTCACCGGAGGACTTACATGAGTAATACAAACGAAACGCCACAGCACAAATCCGGTTTTATTTCAATTATTGGCCGGCCCAATGTTGGCAAATCAACATTTCTTAACAAAGTGATCGGCCAGAAAATAGCGATCATGAGCGATAAGCCGCAAACGACTCGCAACAAGGTCCAGGGAGTCCTCACGCAAAACGATTCACAGCTGATCTTTATCGATACACCTGGAATCCATAAGCCGAAACATAAACTGGGCGACTTCATGATGAAGGTAGCAATTAACACACTAAAACAAGTTGATCTTGTTCTTTTCATGGTCAATGCTGCAGAGGGATTCGGCAAAGGTGAGGAGTTCATTTTAGAAAAGTTTGAGTCCGTTCGAACACCTATTTTCCTTGTCATCAACAAAATTGACCAAATTCATCCCGATCAACTGCTGAATGTAATCGACTCCTATAAGGAAAAGTATGACTTTCGGGAAATTGTCCCTATTTCTGCACTTGAAGGAAATAATGTTGATGCATTGCTGGAGCAGATCAAAAAATATCTTCCGGAGGGTCCGCAGTTTTACCCTGCCGACCAAGTAACAGACCATCCGGAGAGATTTATCGTATCCGAGCTGATCCGTGAAAAGGCTCTCCATTTAACTCGGGAAGAGGTTCCTCATTCCCTTGCCGTTGTAATCGACAAAATGGAGCGTCGCGAAGACAAAGACGTAATCCATGTGATGGCAACAATTATTGTTGAACGCGATTCGCAAAAAGGCATCATTATTGGCAAGCAAGGAAAAATGCTCAAGGAAATCGGGCAAAGGGCAAGGATCGATATTGAAAATCTTCTCGGCTCCAAGGTTTTTTTAGAGCTTTGGGTAAAAGTCCAGAAGGATTGGCGGAATAAAATGCACCAGCTGCGCGACTACGGTTTCCGCGAAGATGAATATTAAAAGTTCAAGCGCTAGCGGACTATCTTCGCCCTAACTAAGTTATTATTGAAATTTCAAGTTTATGCATGTAACAGATTAACAAATTTTTCGTCTCATGATTTTTGAATGACAGGCTATGATAAATGTAAAGGAATTGGGCCCAGAAGTGCTAGTTGAATAATCGAAAGGTGGGGTTTTCGATGTTGGATTTTACCTGGAAGGTGTTTTCGCAAACAGGTAATATTGACACATATCTTCTCTTTAAGGAATTGGAGAAGGACACACAAGAAATACCCGGAAGTCAAGAAGTTGAGCTAGCAGAGGTAGATTTTCCCATCTCATAGATTTGTCTAATTTAATGGATGGTGGCGTTATGCTTCAAAAGTGTGAAGGCATTGTCATTAGAGCTACAGATTATGGTGAAACGAATAAGATTGTCACTTTATATACACGTGAATGGGGAAAGGTTGGTGTGATGGCGAGGGGAGCTAAAAAGACAAACAGCCGCCTCTCCGCGGTCACCCAGCTGTTTACATATGGTTATTTTTTAATCCATAAAGGCAGCGGTCTGGGCAATCTCCAGCAAGGGGAACTGGTTTCCTCGATGCGATCCATCCGCGAAGACATTTTTTTAACCGCCTACGCGAGTTATATTGTTGACCTGACAGATAAAAGCACGGAAGAAAAGAAACCCAATCCTTATCTTTTTGAATTGCTTTACCAGACGCTGCAATACATGAACGAAGGATACGACCTTGAGATATTGACCAACATTTATCAAATAAAAATGCTCAGTGTCCTCGGTCTCTATCCTGTATTAAACCGATGCTCTGTGTGCGGCAGTACCGACGGGCATTTTTCTTTTTCAATCAAGGAAGGCGGGCTTATTTGCCATCGCTGTGAGCATCACGATCCATACCGTTATCAAATCGCCCCTGCGACGGTAAAGCTGCTCCGTCTTTTCCAGGCTCTTGACCTTTCGCGGCTTGGGAATATCTCGGTCAAACAAGAAACGAAGAATGAACTTAAAAAAGTGATATCGGCCTATTATGAAGAATACTCAGGGCTTCATTTAAAAGCGAAAAAGTTTTTGGATCAAATCGATAAAATGCGTGATATGCTGTCTTAACATTGACAAGCAGATTGGTTCTTTGCTAATATTCAAATTAATATTAATAGGTTGCGGTGAAGGAAAAGAGTACCCAGCTTACTCTATAAAAGCGATTTCGGGATGGTGCAAGCCGGAAAATAGACAGCAGGGGAAGGGCGCTCCGGAGCAACGTTTTGCTTTTGTGAAAATTAAGGCGGCTGCCGGACGGCAGCAAATAGGGTGGAACCGCGGGTAACTCTCGTCCCTATGCGTAATGCATAGGAACGGGAGTTTTTTGTGCTTTCATTTTCTTGTGTATTACGCTCAGACCCGCTGCGATGTGAGTCATTGACTGTCCAGTGTCCCGAAAATGGTGTGGGAAATACGAAATTTTACAGAAAGAGGTGGCTTATGAACATTCAAAACATGATTTTGACATTGCAAAAACATTGGTCCGACCAAGGCTGTATTTTGATGCAAGCTTATGATGTGGAAAAGGGAGCGGGAACGATGAGCCCTTACACATTCCTGAGAGCGATCGGGCCTGAGCCCTGGAGTGTCGCTTATGTAGAACCATCACGGCGTCCTGCTGACGGCCGTTACGGAGAGAATCCAAACCGGTTGTACCAGCATCATCAATTCCAGGTTATTTTAAAGCCTTCTCCCGACAATATCCAGGAACTATACCTTGAGTCACTCAAAGCACTAGGCATTAACCCGCTCGAGCATGATATCCGTTTTGTTGAAGATAACTGGGAGAACCCTTCGCTGGGCTGCGCCGGACTTGGCTGGGAAGTGTGGCTTGACGGGATGGAAATCACGCAATTTACCTACTTCCAGCAAGTCGGCGGACTGGAGTGCAAACCTGTCTCTGTTGAAATTACTTATGGAATCGAAAGGCTTGCTTCCTATATTCAGGATAAGGAAAATGTCTTTGACCTCGAATGGACGGAAGGCTTTACTGTCCGCGACATTTTTCTTCAGCCCGAATACGAGCATTCAAAGTATACGTTTGAGACATCCGATCCTGACATGCTCTTCAACCTTTTCAATATTTATGAAAAAGAAGCGCACCGGCAAATGGATGAAGGGCTTGTACACCCTGCTTATGACTATGTATTGAAATGTTCACACGTTTTTAATATCCTTGATGCGCGCGGTGCGATTTCCGTAACAGAGAGAACAGGCTATATCGCCCGCTGCCGGAATCTGGCGAGGAACATTGCCAAAACATTTTATGAAGAACGGGAGAAGCTCGGCTTCCCGATTTTAACTCAGAAACGTGGTGAAAAAAGTGAATAAACGTGATTTATTGCTCGAAATTGGCCTTGAAGAAATGCCTGCCAGGGTTATTACAGACTCGGTAAATCAGCTTTCCGCAAAAGTTCAGGCATGGCTGGAAGAGAGAAAAATTAACTTTGATACAGTAAAAACGTTTTCGACTCCCCGCCGCCTCGCTCTTTTCATAACAAATCTTGACGAAGCACAACCGGATATTCATGAAGAAGCAAAAGGGCCAGCAAAAAAGATTGCTGTGAACGATCAAGGGGAATGGACGAAAGCGGCGGAAGGATTTTCTCGCGGCCAGGGCAAAAGCGTCGATGATCTTTATTTTAAAGAGATTAACGGTGTCGAATATGCTCACGTCAAAAAGTTTACAAAAGGCCGGAAAACAGCAGAGTTGCTCCCTGAATTAAAACAGGTGATCACAAGTCTAACATTTCCGAAAAACATGCGCTGGGCAAACGAAGACTTAAAATATGTCAGGCCGATTAAATGGATTGTTGTCCTGTTTGGTAATGAAGTGATTCCAATGACGATTGCCGGGGCCGTCTCAGGGAACAAAACGTTCGGACATCGCTTTCTCGGCAGAGAGATCAGCCTTTCATCCCCTGCTGAATATGCTGAAGCGTTACTCAGCCAGTTTGTAGTCGCCGATGCAACGGAAAGAAAACGGGCGATCGTCAGCCAGATTAACCGGATTGCAGAGGAAAAGCAGTGGACGATTCCGATTGAAGAAGATTT
The DNA here is from genome assembly GCF_002860225.1 of Bacillus sp. V33-4. Classification (NCBI taxonomy): domain Bacteria; kingdom Bacillati; phylum Bacillota; class Bacilli; order Caryophanales; family Bacillaceae; genus Bacillus; species Bacillus sp. V33-4. The sequence goes on along the minus strand of NZ_PGVC01000003.1, from coordinate 76,645 downwards.
GTTGGAAGAGGTTAATAACCTTGTTGAGTATCCAACAGCGTTATTTGGCCATTTTGAGCAGGCCTTTCTCGAGCTGCCCGAAGAGGTGTTAATCACGTCAATGAAGGAACACCAGCGCTATTTTCCAGTAAAGTCGCCGAGCGGTGACCTTCTTCCCTACTTTGTAACAGTGCGGAACGGGGATCATCTGCATCTTGAGCAGGTTGCAAAGGGAAACGAAAAGGTTCTGCGGGCCAGGCTGGCGGATGCAGCGTTCTTTTTCAGGGAGGACCAAAAGCTCGTGATTGAAACAGCGCTGCAAAAACTTGATTCGATTGTTTACCACGAAGAGATAGGCACTCTTGCCAGCAAAGTTGACAGAGTCAGAGAGCTTACCAATCGACTGGCAAACATGCTTGAGTTGACTGAGCGTGATCGTAAGGCAGCAGACAGGGCTGCACAAATTTGCAAGTTTGACCTTGTCACGCAAATGGTCTATGAATTCCCTGAATTACAAGGGACGATGGGTGAAAAATATGCATTGCAACAAGGCGAGCAGCCTGAGGTTGCCGCTGCCATTAATGAGCATTACATGCCGCGCAATGCTGAAGACCGGACTCCTGCTGCAAATGTAAGTGCAGTGCTTGCGATCGCCGATAAGCTTGATACAATCGTTTCATTCTTTAGCATCGGCAAATTGCCGACCGGTTCCCAGGATCCGTATGCGTTAAGGCGGCAGGCAACCGGCATCATCCAAACGCTGATTGACAAAGGTTGGCGGATTTCTTTTGAGCAATTCCTTTATGAAGCGCTTCAACTCAACATGAAAGCAAATCATTCTGATGAGGGCAGAGAAGGTTTATTCAGCGAGCTTGTCCAATTTTTCAAGCTGCGCATTAAACATTTGCTCCAGGAGCGGGGCATTCGTTACGATCTAATTGAGGCAGTCCTGGGCGGGGAAATTGGCGCTCCGGCGTCGCTCGTCAGAAAAGCTCAAATTCTTGACCGGAAAAAAGACGCGCCCTACTTTAAAGAAAGTATCGAGGCCTTTAGCCGTGTCTTGAATATCGCTAGCAAAGCAAATGCTGATGGTGACGTTCAACGTGAACTGTTTGAAAATGAATACGAAAAAACGTTGTTCCAAAGCTATTTAACAGCCTCACAGCAAATAGATTTCAACGAAGGAGAAGAGGAAGCATTCGAAATGCTTGTTTCCTTAAGGGATCCGATTAATGATTATTTTGACCATACAATGGTCATGGCGGATGACCCAACCATTCGTGCAAACCGCTTAGCTTTAATGGGCAAGCTGGCCCGGCTTATCAACAATTTTGCGAAAATGAATGAGATCATCGTAAAATAGACTTCCAAAGTAGAAGAGTCTGTCCTGTTGCGACAGGCTTTTCTGCTTTTGATCATAATCAGTTCTTCCTATTTTCGATAAATGGTATATAATATTTCTATAAAAGTATGTCATTATTGCTTTGGACGTAAGATAAAAATGCGTTCCAGTCCAGCAGCTACAAGCATAATAGAAAGAACGGCTATTTTACAGGAATGCTAGGCGGTGAGAAAAATCGAACTGAATAAACGGCAAGAATTAATATTGGAGATAGTTAAAGAAAATGGCCCGATCACAGGCGAGCATATTGCCGATCAATTAAATCTGACGAGGGCAACCTTAAGGCCCGATCTCGCAATTTTAACGATGGCGGGGTTTTTGGATGCCCGGCCAAGAGTGGGTTATTTTTATACAGGAAAATCGGGGACGCAGTTGCTCACTGAAAATCTCAAGAAACTCTATGTGAAGGATTACCAGTCGATTCCGGTTGTAGTAAACGAAAATGTTTCTGTTTACGATGCAATTTGTACGATGTTCCTTGAAGATGTCGGAACTCTGTTTGTTGTCGATGAACGGTCCATTTTAATGGGTGTCTTATCAAGAAAGGACTTGCTCAGGGCCAGCATTGGCAAGCAGGAGCTGACGAGCATACCAGTCCACATCATCATGACGAGGATGCCAAACATTACAATGTGTCATAAAGAGGACCTTTTGATTGACATCGCAAAAGTTCTTATTGATAAACAAATTGATGCTTTGCCGGTCGTGAAAGAAACCGAGCAGGGATTTGAAGTAACCGGGCGGATTACGAAAACAAATATTACAAAAGCGTTCGTTTCGCTTGCTCATGATTGACAAAGGGGAGATTTAAGAAATGGGTAATTTGCCGATTATTTACGTCGTATCCGATTCCGTTGGAGAAACGGCTGAGCTCGTTACAAAAGCGGCAATCAGCCAATTCAACGGCAGCGACGTTACAATAAAACGTTTTCCGTATGTGGAAGAGAAGACGAATATTGATGAAGTAATTACATTAGCGAAAATAAATCAAGGAATGATTGCCTATACACTCGTCAAGCCTGAGATCAGGGCATATATGCAGGAGGTGACGGTGAAAGAGGGCATTTATGCATTCGATATCATCGGTCCGCTGATGGACCGCATCCAGCAGATTTGCGGAGAGACACCTTTATATGAACCTGGTCTTGTCCGCAAGCTTGATGAAGATTACTTTAAAAAGGTTGAGGCGATCGAATTTGCCGTAAAGTATGATGACGGCAGGGATCCGCGTGGGATCTTAAAAGCAGACATTGTTCTGGTGGGTGTGTCGAGAACATCAAAAACACCGCTTTCGCAATACTTGGCCCTTAAACGGCTTAAAGTCGCCAACGTCCCGATTGTGCCTGAGGTGGATCCTCCGGAAGAACTTTTTTATGTCTCCCCGGATAAGTGCTTTGGTTTAAAAATTAGTCCGGAGAAATTGAACAATATTCGCAGGGAACGCCTGCGTTCACTCGGATTAAATGATGAAGCCAGCTATGCAAATATTGAACGGATTAAAGCAGAACTGGTCTACTTTGACAAAATCGTGCATAGAATAGGCTGTCCGATCATTGACGTCACAAACAAAGCGGTAGAAGAGACTGCAAATATGATTCTGAATCTTTTTCAAAAGAAAAACTCCGTGAATTAGCACTTATTTTGATAAGTGCTTTTCTTATGGTTTTTGATCCAGGCTTATTTCTATTTTATTTTTCAAGTAATATTAATGGAAAAATGAACATTTCTATACTATAATAAAAAATTGTGATAAAAATGCACATAATTAGGTTTAGACTTCAATCTGAACGAATAAACTATTTATTGTCAGATGTCAAGAAAACCAGTCAAAAAATATTCGACACATTTCCATTTTAGAAAGTTGTTTAAAGAAAGAAGGAATATCCGGGGGGATGTAGAATTACTAGTAAAATGGGCATTCCTGATTTATTTGTGGATGCAGATTCGTGTCCTGTTCAACAGGAAATTGTCGAAATCGCAGCTTCTTTCTCAGTCGAGGCAATTTTCATCGCTTCCTATAACCATGTCAAACGGGACAATGGCCATGCTGTCTGGAAGTACGTTGATGCAGGAAAGGAAGCTGTAGATTTGTACATCATGAATCATGTGAAAAAGGGTGATATTGCGGTGACCCAGGATATCGGTCTCGCATCGACCCTGCTCGGTATGGGGGTTTATGTACTATCACCACGGGGAACTTTATTTGAAGAAAAGGATATTGATACGGCTCTTGATCTGCGGTATCTTTCCGCCAAAGCGCGCAGGCGCGGTGTTTATGGTAAAGGTCCCAAGCCATACACGGACGAGGACAGATCAAGATTTGTACATCAGCTGACAAACATTTTGTCGAAATTTGCAGGGATTCGTTGATTTTTCAAGAATATCTAATAGTTGAGTAAAGTTACAATGTAATAAGCTAAACCGAAAAACGAATGAAGCTGTCTAAATAAACAGGAGTATGCCATAGGAAACGAATAATACGATCTTAATTTTAAAAAACTGTTCGTTTTTCAGTTAAAGAATTGCTTTATGAAAAATTCATTCAGTTAAATGGAGATGCACTCATCATGGCAGAACGAATTGCCGAAGAAAAATTAAATGAGATACGGCAAGCGGTTGATATTGTTGATGTCATAAGTGATTATGTTCAGTTGAAAAAGCAAGGCCGCAATTATTTCGGCTTATGTCCTTTTCATGGTGAGAATAGCCCTTCATTTTCCGTTTCGCCCGATAAACAAATATACCATTGTTTTGGGTGCGGGGCTGGCGGAAATGCCTATTCGTTTCTGATGGAGGCAGAAGGATTGACGTTTATGGAGGCTGCGATTAAACTCGCTGATAGAGCGAATATTGACCTTCAACTTGATCTTTCTGCAGTGTCAGCAGGGAAACCGATTTCGAAAGAGAACCAACAAATGATCGAAGCCCATGAGCTATTACGGAAATTCTATCATCATTTGCTTGTAAACACAAAAGACGGTCAGCATGCCCTTGAGTACTTGCTCGGCAGGGGATTTACGATCGAATCCATCAATAAATTCGAGGTGGGTTATGCGCTCGGCACATGGGACTTCGTTTATAAGTTTTTGGCGAAAAGAGGTTTTTCCACCGCTCTGCTGGAGAAAGCCGGCTTAATCATTAAAAGGGAAAAGGATGGCAGCTACTTTGACCGTTTTCGGGACAGAATTATGTTTCCGATACTGGATAAAAACGGAAATACGATTGCTTTTTCCGGGAGATCACTAGGGGCCGATGAGCCTAAATATTTGAATAGTCCCGAGACGGCAATCTTTAATAAAAGCAAAATTTTATATAATTTTCACCTGGCCCGCCCGAGTATTCGGAAGCTTCAGCAAGCCGTTCTGTTTGAAGGGTTCGCTGATGTCATAGCTGCAGACCGGTCAGGCGTCGAAAATGGAATAGCAACGATGGGCACAGCGCTCACTGATGAGCATATTACTCTTATAAAGCGGAATGTCCAATCGGTTATCATTTGTTATGATGCTGACAATGCTGGAGTAGAAGCTGCTTTTCGGGCAGCAACCGCCCTGTCCGCGGCAGGAAGCTACATAAGAGTAGCACAAATGCCTGACGGTATGGACCCTGATGACTATATCAAGAAATTTGGTGCTGATAAATTTCGAAATGATGTAATAGGGGCCAGTATTCCGTTCATGTCTTTTAAGCTTCTGTATTATCGGAGAGGGAAAAACCTTCAAGATGAAGGAGATCGGCTCCAGTATATCGAAAAAGTAGTAAAGGAAATAAGCCGCCTTGACAAAGCGGTCGAAAAGGATCATTATTTGCGCCAGCTTGCATCAGAGTTCTCATTGTCTCTCGATGCCTTAATGCAGGAGCAGCAGCAGTATACCCGGGTTGAAAACCGCAAAACAACAAGTAAGAGCGCTGAAAAGCCCGCGAAAAAGTGGGCAGGGGCAATGAAAACCGAGCAGTTGAAGCCTGCTTATCATACCGCTGAAAGAAGGCTGATTGCCCACATGCTCAGAAGCAGTGATGTGGCTTATAAAGTGCAGGACCGGCTTGCAGGCAGTTCATTTAATATTGATGAACATCAAGCAATTATTACGTATTTATTTGGCTATTATGAGGACGGGAGAGCTCCTGATCCAGGCGCATTTTTAAATTATCTTCAAGACCCGAAGCTGAAAAGGCTTGTGGCGGACATTGAAATGATGTCTATCAATGAAGAGATCAGCCAGCAGGAAATGTCTGATTATATCAAACAGGTGTTGAATTATCAAAAGATGTTAATGATAAAAGAAAAAGAGGCGCAAGAAAAGGAAGCAGATCGCCAAAAAGATTTTGCAAAAGCAGCCGCTATCGCGATGGAAATTATCCAGTTGCGAAAGTCTTTATAGATCCGAATAGTGTAGATAAGTGTTTGGTGATTTTGGAAGGAGGGGGACATATGGCTGAAAAGTCAGCCCGTTCGAAAGAGGTCGAGTCAGATATGACCCTGGAACAAGTAAAAGAGCAGTTAACTGAAGTAGGTAAAAAGACCGGTGTATTAGCTTATGATGATATAGCGGAAAGATTGTCAAACTTTGAGCTCGATTCAGATCAAATGGATGAGTTCTATGAACTCCTTGGGTCACAAGGAGTTGAGCTGGTCGGAGACAGTGAGGATGCCGACCCGAATATACAGCAATTAGCAAAAGGTGATGAGGAATTTGATTTAAATGACCTCAGCGTACCTCCGGGCGTAAAGATCAATGATCCTGTCCGCATGTATTTAAAAGAAATTGGCCGTGTCGACCTGCTTTCCGCTGAAGAGGAAATATCTCTTGCAGAGCGAATCGAGCAGGGTGATGAGGAAGCCAAACGGCGTCTTGCTGAAGCTAATCTCCGTCTTGTAGTCAGTATTGCCAAGCGTTATGTCGGCAGGGGAATGCTTTTCCTTGACTTGATTCAAGAAGGAAATATGGGTTTAATTAAAGCTGTTGAAAAATTCGATTACCGAAAAGGTTTTAAATTCAGCACATATGCAACATGGTGGATTCGCCAGGCGATCACGCGTGCAATTGCGGATCAGGCAAGAACGATCCGTATTCCGGTTCATATGGTCGAGACAATCAATAAACTTATCCGGGTCCAGCGCCAGTTGCTTCAGGACCTTGGCCGCGAACCAACACCGGAAGAAATTGCGGAAGATATGGATCTCACTCCGGATAAAGTTCGTGAAATTTTAAAAATCGCCCAGGAACCTGTTTCACTTGAAACACCAATCGGTGAGGAAGATGATTCACATCTTGGTGATTTCATTGAAGATCAGGATGCAACGTCTCCTTCAGAGCATGCTGCTTACGAACTTCTCAAGGAGCAGCTTGAAGACGTGCTGGATACACTGACAGACCGGGAAGAAAATGTACTGCGCCTCCGTTTCGGGCTTGATGACGGGCGCACCCGGACACTCGAAGAAGTCGGGAAAGTGTTTGGCGTGACGCGCGAACGGATCCGCCAGATTGAAGCGAAAGCGCTGCGCAAACTTCGCCATCCATCCCGCAGCAAAAGGCTGAAGGATTTCCTGGAATAATCAATCTGAAAAATAAATGATTGTCACAAAGTAGTTTACTTCTTACAATGGAAGTAAACTATTTTTTTTACAATATGTTTCCGGTTGCAATAGGAGCAGATGTTAGGAAGTGTACAATAAATGAATGAAAATCGCAAAAGCACGATTGTTAAAGAGATTTTGTATTGGAAGGAAAACAGGCTGCTTCCTGAACAATACTGCAACTACCTTTTGACGCTATATACGGAAGGGAATCGCCCGGTCGAAAAAAATAAACAGAGAATAGCTTCCTTAAAATCACATTTTCCAAACATTGCTATTTTCCTTCTCATTCCAATTTTTATATTTGTCATTTATTTTACTGAATTGTCTTTCATTTTGCAAATGGCTCTTGGCGGAATTTTTATCATTGCCGGCCTGTTGGCTGTTTTCTATTTTTCCAGAAAAGGGATTTCATTTCAAGTGCCTCTAATTGTCTCGGCCCTGATATTTCTTTTATTGTCTGTGGAAGGGGCGTCGGTGCTGGCGCCAAACCGCGACGGAATTCTCTATATCATTTGTGCGGCAAACTGTTTGCTCTGGATTTTTACTGGCTGGAAACTAAAGCTTCTTTATTTCTGCCTAGCCGGTATTTTAGGAGCGGCGATCATTATTATATCTATTTTTGTATAATAATTTATTATAAAAATTTTAAAATGTTGTGAAAATTCATATTTCCCTTTTATAATAAGAGTGATGTAAGCGTATTCAAAAATTGCAAGGGGGAAGTTCAATGAATTTTGATTTAACTTCAGAACAGGAAATGATCCGTAAAACAATCCGGGAATTCGCAGATGAAGAAGTCGCTCCCGGAGCTCTTGAACGGGACCGAAATAAACAATTTCCGGAATCTATTTTTAAAAAGCTGGCCGACATGGGGATGATGGGTTTGCCCTTTCCTGAGGAGTATGGCGGAGGAGGCGCAGATACGGTCAGTTTTGCGATTGTAACCGAGGAGTTGAGCCGAGCCTGCGGTTCAACGGGAATTACGTATTCGGCGCATATATCGCTTGGTGGGGCTCCAATATACTTATTCGGGACAGAGGAACAAAAACAGCAATACCTCGTTCCAATTTGCACAGGCGAAACGCTCGGGGCATTTGGCTTAACCGAACCCAATGCCGGGTCCGATGCAGGGGGGACGAGAACAACGGCAGTTGAAAAAGACGGGGAATTTGTGATCAATGGAAACAAATGCTATATTACCAATGCCAGCTATGCCAGACATCTGGCGTTAACGGCGATCACGGGTGAACAGGACGGAAAAAAAGAAATCAGTGCGATTATTGTGCCTACAGACGCACCAGGTTTTAAAGTGATCGACAATTATGAGAAAATGGGCTTGCATTCATCGAATACAACGGAACTTGTCTTGGAAGACGTGCGTGTTCCGACTGAGCACTTGCTCGGCAATAGAGGAGAAGGATTTAAACAATTCTTGATGACTCTGGACGGAGGGCGGATTGGGATTGGGGCAATGGCGGTTGGAATTGCCCAGGCTGCCTATGATAAAGCTCTGCAATATGCCCATGAGCGAAAGCAATTTGGCCGCTCCCTGTCAGCCTTTCAGGCGATACAGTTTAAACTGGCCGATATGGCTATGAAAATTGAGCTTGCCCGCAATATGGTGTACAAAGCGGCCTGGCTAAAGGATAACGGAAGGCCGTTCACGAAGGAGGCTTCGATGTGCAAGCTGTATGCTTCGGAAATCAGCATGGAAGTGACCGATCAGGCCGTACAAATACACGGCGGCTATGGTTATATGAAGGAATATCATGTTGAACGTTATATGCGAGATGCGAAGCTGACCGAGATTGGCGAGGGCACATCCGAAATCCAAAGGCTCGTGATTGCGAGAACAATCGGCTGTTGAATATCCAGGGTAAATGCTTATTTCAATCCAGCCTGTAGAGAAAACATTTGTCTATAGGCCTTTATTTTGTCGAATTTAAGAACATCGAGTGACAAAGTTTACTTTAGGGCTTTTCCTCTCAGCAATTTTAAAGTAAAATAGAAATTGTTTGTATACGATAATATTAAACTGAGATGTTGTTACATAAGGGAGGTAAAATCATGAATCGGAACCCACTTATTCCATTTGCTCTTATCGCGGTTTTGGGGATTGCATTAATGTTCTTTCTTTCAGTTAAAGGCCTCGGCGATGCTGAAGAAATGGCGAATAAAGCTGAGGGCGGCGAAGAACAAGCAGACACTGCTTCAGCAAACCCGGAAGAAATCTACCAAAAAAGCTGTATTGGCTGCCATGGCGGCGACTACCAAGGTGGAGCAGGCCCTGCATTGAAGGGTGTAGGCGACAGGCTGTCCCAGGAAGAAATTGCTGATATCGTAGTCAATGGTAAAGGCAATATGCCACCCGGTCTTGTTGCTCAAGACCAGGCACCAGCAATGGCTGAATGGCTCGCAGGTATAAAATAAAATAATGAAAAATGGTCCTTTGCATCTGTGAAGGACTTTTTTTATACTAGAGGAGTCAATTTCACAATGTGATAAGTTAAACCGAAAAACGAATGAAGTGTCTAAATAAACAGGATCATGCGTACGAAACGAATACTATCTTAATTTTTACATAACTGTTCGCTTTTTCAATTAAAGAATTGCTTTATGAAATTCATTCAAAAAAACTATATTAATGTGGTGACTCATGAATACCGAGAATCTATCAGATCGTTTAAAGGCAGTTGTACAATATATCCCTGCAGGCAGCAGGCTTGCCGACATTGGCTCTGACCATGCTTACCTGCCGTGCCATGCTGTTCAGCAGGGGATCGTTACATTTGCGGTAGCGGGCGAGGTGGCTGAAGGACCATATCGATCGGCAAAAAAGCAAGTAGACGAGGAGGGATTATCCGATAATATCTTCGTACGCAAAGGCGATGGACTTGATGTTATCTCTCCGGGTGAGGTTGATTGCATCACAATCGCCGGAATGGGTGGAACGTTAATCGCTTCGATATTGGAAAAAGGCAAACAAAAGCTTCCGGCGGTTAAGCGCCTTATCCTCCAGCCGAACATCGGTGCCATTTCGATTCGCAAATGGCTAATGGAGCATGACTGGAAGCTGGTCGATGAAAAAATTTTAGAAGAAGACGGAAAAATCTATGAAATATTGGCAGCGGAACAAGGTGATCCGCGTTCCTATTACGGCGAGTCATTCGAAGGCGGTCTTTTGCTCGGCCCGATCTTAATGTCAAAGCAAAATGATGTTTTCCGTAAAAAATGGATTTCTGAACGGGATAACTGGGAACGGATTTTAATACAGCTCGAAAAAGCGGACGAGAACAGGGAAACATCCAAAAAAAAGCAGGAGCTTCTTGAGAAAATCAGAATTGTAGAGGGGGTTTTGAAAAAATGAAACAAGTCAATGGTTTTGAGGTTATTCAGTTGTTTGAAACATTCTCGCCAAAGAGCCTTGCAATGGAAGGGGATAAAGTCGGACTCCAGATTGGCAGGCTGAACAAACCTGTCGAAAACGTGATGATCGCGCTCGATGTACTGGAGGAAGTCGTTGATGAGGCGATCGACAGGGGTGTCCAGCTCATTATCGCCCACCATCCGCTCATTTTTCGCCCGCTCCAGAAAATCGCAACAGATACTTATCAGGGTGCTGTGATCGAAAAGCTGATTAAACACGAGATTGCTGTTTATGCGGCCCATACCAATCTGGATGTTGCAAGCGGCGGTGTGAATGATATGCTCGCTGCAGCACTTGGTCTGCAAAACACGGAACTGCTTTTTCCAACATATGAGAACAAATTGAAAAAGTTAGTCGTGTTCGTACCTGAAGAAAATGCGGCAGACGTCAGGGAAGCAGTCGGGAAAGCGGGAGCGGGTGCAATCGGCGCTTACAGCCACTGCTCATACTCAAGCAGCGGCACAGGCCGATTCTTGCCTGGTGCCAGCACTAATCCGCATATCGGCCGCCATGGAACCCTAGAGACAGTGACGGAGGCGAGGATTGAAACGATTTATCCGGAGACAATTGAAAAAAAAGTACTGGGTGCAATGCTGAAGGCCCATCCATATGAAGAAGTGGCCTACGATATTTATCCTATGGACAATAAAGGTGAGCTGCTTGGGCTTGGCAGGGTCGGTTACATAGAAGAGACGACATTAGAAGCGTTTGCTCATCATGTAAAAAAGGTCCTGGATGTGCCGGCAGTCCGTGTGGTCGGGAACTTGAATACGACAGTCAAGAAAATAGCCGTGCTCGGCGGTGACGGCAATAAATATATCAATCAGGCCAAATTTAAAGGGGCAGACGTATATGTGACCGGGGACATGTATTACCATACTGCTCATGATGCAATGATGATGGGCCTTAACATAGTCGATCCCGGTCATAATGTTGAAAAAGTGATGAAGCAGGGAACCGCGACTGTTTTAACAAGGTTGTCCAGGGAAAAGGGTTATGCCATCAACATCTTTCCATCAACAGTCCACACAGATCCATTTCAATTTATTTGAATGAATTTCATAAAGCAATTCTTTAAGTGAAAAACGAACAGTTACTTATTCGTTTCCTATGGCATAATCCTGTATATCTAGACAACTTTGTTCGTTTTTCGGTTTAGCTTGTTACATTGTGAAATTGACTCATTTAAATGCAAAAAACCCTTGCCGCTTGAGGCAAGGGTTTTAGAAATCACGGTTTAGCTGTCAATTTTTTTACTTTTGGAAGAATCTTTCCAAGTGGTACCTTCTTTTCATGTACCCATGTAGACGAATCTGCAGGATCATATTGCTCGAGAAAGGTGATCACTTCTTTTGTGATCGGCGTCGGTGTCGACGCTCCAGCTGTAACGGCTACTGTATTTGCGTCTTTTATCCAGTCCAGTTCAAGCTCCGATATGTCGGCAATTCGATAAGCCTTCGTGCCGGCAACTTCCTCGGAAACCTGGGCAAGCCGGTTCGAGTTATTGCTCTTCGGGTCACCGACAACAATCAACACGTCTGCTTCACCGGCCTGCTCGGCGACTGCTTCCTGGCGCACCTGGGTAGCCAGGCAAATTTCCTGATGCATTTCCACATGAGGATATTTTTCTCTAACCTTTTCCATAATATCTGCTACATCCCATTGACTCATCGTTGTCTGGTTGGTGACAATAATCTTTTCGCCGACAACTTGAAGGGCAGCGACGTCCTCAATTGACGATACTAAATGGACGATCCCTGGAGCGACACCAACGGCACCTTCAGGCTCAGGATGCCCCTTTTTACCGATATAGATGACCTGGTAGCCTTCTTTTTCTTTCTGGCGGATTAGATCATGTGTTTTCGTAACATCCGGGCAAGTGGCATCGATTGTTACCAGGCCTTTTTGTGCCGCAAGCTCCCTCACTTCAGGAGATATCCCGTGGGCTGTGAAAATAACGGTACCGTGGTCAACCTGCTCCAATATTTCTTTGCGATTCTGTCCATCAAGAGTAATGATTCCTTCTTGCTCAAATGCATCTGTCACATGCTTATTGTGCACAATCATACCGAGTATATAGATAGGCCTTGGCAAAGACTGATCCAAAGCTGCATTACGGGCAATAACCATCGCATCAACTACGCCATAACAATAGCCGCGCGGTGATATTTTTAATACCTTCATATTGAGTCCTCCCCATAAAAGCAAATAAATGCTTATGTTTAATTATATAAAAGTTATGGGAAGATTACAAAGCGGAATCACTAATGTATATCATTAGCAATAACCGGGAAAATGCACGTGAAAAATTCTTTTATTGTTAAAAAAATATTTTCGGTACAGAATTTCCATTTTTCGGCCGCCTTAATGGCACATCTTCCTGATCCTGCAGGGACTCAGATTCTGATTCAAGATCGTCCCAGGATTCAGATTCTGATTCAAGGACGGATCGTTTTCGGCTGCGATCTTTCTTAGTTTTTTTTGCATGATCCCCGTCATTTTCAGGGGCATCCTTTAGTCCTTTATATAATTTCAACATCGCAGGGAAGTTTTTGACGAGCGGCCCGTACTGCTGGACAATCGGCCCGAAAGATTGCATGGCATTAAGTATTTGCTGGGTATTATTTAGAAATCCGTTTATGGTGGCAGGATTGGTAAGTGTTTTTAAAAATGAGCTTCCAGTTGTTGCTGCAGGTGAGCGGGTCTGGCCGCCCACAACAAAAAAACCGCCGCCGGGAGCACCTGGATATCCCGTGTTTTGGTTTCCACGGCCAAAAATTTTCGACAGCAGCCCCCCTCCTTGTTTGGCCCGCTGCTGCGGACCCATCATTTGGCCGAATGGCCCGCTGCTCCTGCCATGGTTGAAGCTCGGTCCGGGTCGCCGGCGATTCATAAAACCGGGGTTGATTCCGCCGCCAAACGAACCTCGATGTCTCGGCTGCATAATCATTGCCTCCTTCATGGTTACTCTCATTGTTAACATATGCTTCTAAACCATTTTGGTTTTGGGCAGATGTGGAGATCAAAAAAGCTGCTCTCATTAATTGCTCTAAATTGAAAAATACTATAAGGGGTCAGTTCCCAACTGGGTACTTCCAAATGCCGCAGTGGCGATTTAATGAAATCTTTATTATAATTACAGGATGGGTGCATAGGAACGACCTTTAATTCATGATATGAGGAGTTAAATAAATGACTGAAACGAAGTTTTTACAATACAAGCTTAAGCCTTTCCTTATAGAAGCAGTGGCCGATCTTGGTTTCCAGGAGCCTACTGAAATACAGCGCCGGCTCATTCCGATCGTGCTAAAGGGTGAGAGCGCAATTGGCCAATCACAGACAGGTACCGGGAAGACCCATGCTTATGTACTGCCGATTCTGAATAAAATTGATCCTGCCAAACAGGAAGTCCAAGCAGTAATTACTGCGCCAACCCGAGAACTCGCGAATCAAATTTATCAGGAAATCCTCAAAGTTACAAAGCATTGCGACGACGACAAAATGATTTCTGCCCGTTGCTTCATTGGCGGGACGGACAAGCAGCGCACGATTGATAAATTGAAAACGCAGCCTCACATTGTTGTTGGAACGCCGGGAAGAATCAACGACCTTGTGAAGGCGCAGGCTCTTGTTGTTTATACAGCCTCCACACTGGTAATTGACGAAGCTGATTTAATGCTCGATATGGGGTTTATTGAAGATGTGGACCAAGTAGCGGCGAGGATGCCGGAAAAGCTTCAAATGCTCGTCTTTTCTGCAACGATTCCGGAAAAGCTGAAACCGTTATTAAAAAAGTACATGGAAAACCCTGCCTATATCCATATTGAGCCAAAACAAATTGCCGCAGAAAACATTGCCCATTACGTCATTCCAGCACGGCACCGTTCGAAGATTGAAATCGCTTTTCAAAGCCTGCAGCTTTTCAATCCGTACTTGGCGATTGTTTTCACGAATACAAAAAAAATGGCTGATAAAGTCGCAGATGGTTTGCTTGAAAAAGGCTTGAAGGTTGGTAGAATCCACGGCGATTTAAGTCCGCGTGAGCGCAAGAAGGTAATGAAACAAGTAAATGATCTTGAGTTTCAATACATTGTTGCAACTGATTTGGCGGCGAGAGGAATCGATATCGAGGGCGTCAGCCATGTCATTAACATCGAATTGCCGTCTGATTTGGATTTCTATGTGCACCGCGTTGGCCGAACCGCCAGGGCAGGCGCTTCAGGGGTCGCTTTGACGATTTATGAGGATTCTGACGAAGATGCCCTGAACCGGCTTGAGAAGCTTGGAATCCAATTTAAAAATGTTGATATCCAAAAGGGCGAAATGGTCGAAACAGGCGACCGAAATAAACGCAAAAAACGACAGAAGCAGGTGGACGACCTCGACGTCCAGGCGAAGTCGATGGTCCGGAAGCCGAATAAAGTAAAGCCTGGCTATAAAAAGAAAATGCAGGCCGAGGTCACTAAAATAAAGAAAAGGCAAAAGCGGGTGCAAAGAAAAAAATAACTTTTGCTTAAAAAAGGGAGAGAAGAGAATATGTTGAAAATTGGTTCACACGTCTCAATGAGCGGAAAAAAAATGCTGCTTGCTGCGAGCGAAGAAGCTGTTTCATATGGCTCAAATACATTTATGATCTACACAGGTGCACCGCAAAACACACGACGAAAGAAAATAGAAGATCTCAATATTGAAGAAGGTCGGCGTCATATGGAAGCGAACGGCATTGATGACATCATTGTGCACGCCCCCTACATTATTAATATCGGGAACGCTGTTAACCCGGCTACATTTGAACTCGGGGTGAATTTTTTGAGATCGGAAATTGATCGTACCGAAGCAATTGGAGCGAAGCAAATTGTTTTGCATCCCGGCGCGCATGTAGGAGAGGGGACTGAAGCAGGCATCAAGAAAATAGTCGAAGGGCTTAACGAAGTATTGACAGGTAAGGACAAGGTCCAGGTTGCCCTTGAAACGATGGCGGGCAAAGGATCGGAATGCGGAAAAACGTTCGAAGAGCTTGCGATGATTATCGATGGAGTCACTTACAGCGATCATGTTTCAGTATGCTTTGATACGTGCCATATCCATGATGCGGGCTATGATATCGTTGAGGATTTTGATGGGGTTTTAAATCAGTTTGATAAAATTATCGGTCTTGAAAAATTAAAGGTACTGCATATTAATGACAGCAAAAATGCCCGTGGAATGAGAAAAGACCGCCATGAAAATATCGGATTCGGGAATATCGGTTTTAGAGCACTCAACTATATCGTCCACCATCCTCAGCTGGCGAGTATTCCGAAAATCCTTGAAACTCCTTATGTTGGCGAGGATAAACTAAACAAAAAGGCGCCTTACAAGCATGAAATTGCGATGCTGAGAGAACAAAAATTCGAAGACAACCTGCTCGATAACATCATGTGCGGATGATAAAAAAAGTATAAAATTTTCGAATTAGTTAGGTGTTTTGGTGTCCAGCTCCAGCGCCTAGCCCCTCGAGTCGCTTCGGTCCTGCCAATGAAGTCAAAGAGCGCGACTTCACTGTCAGGCCCTCCAGCGCTTGTTGGGGCTGAGCAAGGCGCTTCCGCTTTTCTTTTTACTTTGTAAGTTCGAGAAAAATCCGGTTGACTTCTCTTGCTGTTTCAGGGCCGGCAACCTTGGCAATTTCTTTGATTAATCCGGTCCGCTCGGCATCATTAAAAATATTAATTTGTTTTCCTTTTAAATATGCCGCCACTTTGTGCGCTTGCGCCCTGCTGACTTTAATCTGAAATTGATTTGCATATTTCATTAATTCGTCAGCGGAGATCGTATTGATCTTGTGATTAATGATGTTTTGAAAAATTTTCACAGTCGTCACCTCTTTAGCAACATATGAACACTATTCATGAATCGTGACAAAAATTGAAATGACGGCTGTGGACGCCTGTGCGTTTTCTTTACTTTCATACCCGGTTGTTGTATACTACAAAATGTAAATCGGAATGATTCTTAAATTAGGTGATAGGATTGAAATCAACTGAAATGATTGTGAAGATAGAAAATGTTTCGTACCGGTATGAAAAGGAATTGGTGCTCGAGGATATTAACCTTGAGATTTTAAAGGGCTCCTTCCTCGGAATTGTCGGCCAAAACGGTTCCGGTAAATCAACACTTCTAAAATTAATCCTCGGGCTTTTAAAGCCGCAAAAAGGGGAGATCTTCTTATTCGAAAAGGAGATCAGCCGCTTTAAGGACTGGCAAAAAATTGGTTTCGTTTCTCAAAAGGCAAACTCGTTTAACACAGGGTTTCCGGCAACGGTCTTTGAAGTAGTCGCAAGCGGACTGACAAAAAAAATCGGCTTGTTCCGGTTTATGGACAAAGAAGACAAACTGAAAGTGTTTAAAGCAGTAGAATCGGCTGGACTCGAGCACTTGATCAAAAAAAACATCGGGGAATTATCCGGGGGGCAGCAACAGCGAGTTTTTATCGCAAGAGCACTTGTCAGTGATCCCGAGCTTCTCATTTTGGATGAACCGACCGTTGGGGTTGATGTACAGCATGTACAGGCGTTTTATCAAATGCTCGACGAATTGAATAAAAAATTGGGTATTACCCTTTTGCTTGTTACCCATGATATCGGCACGATAACCGATAAAGTTACCCACGTTGCCTGCTTGAATAAGCACCTCCATTTCCATGGCAACACCAAGGAATTTGAACACTTGAAAATGGAAGAAATGTCTGAGTTCTACGGGCATGACGTTCATGTTCTGACACATGATCATTCCCATCATGGAGGTGTGGAATGATTGCCAACATACTTCAATATGAATTTCTGCAAAATGCTTTTCTGACAGGGATTATCATCGGGATTATTGCTCCGCTTCTTGGCGTTTTTATAGTGGTAAGAAGGTTATCTTTAATTGCGGACGCGTTAAGCCACGTAACTCTTGCTGGAATCGCAGCGAGCCTGCTTCTTGAGAAGCGTTACCCGGCGCTGACAGGATTGAATCCACTCTACATGGGGATGGCCTTTTCGGTAGCTGGCTCCGTTTTTATTGAAAAGCTTCGCACTGTATACAAGCATTATCAGGAGCTGGCGATTCCGATTATCCTGTCGGGTGGCATCGGGCTCGGAGTAATATTTATTTCACTGGCAGACGGTTTTAACACAGATTTATTCAGCTATTTATTTGGGAGTGTCAGCGCAGTAAGCCGGACAGATCTGTGGACAATTGTCATTATCAGTCTGTTTGTGATCGTCGTTATTTTCATGCTTTATAAGGAGTTATTTTTATTATCCTTTGATGAAGAACACGCCAAGGCTTCCGGTATCGCAGCTAGAAGTGTCCATTTTATATTTATTGTCATGGTGGCTCTCGTAATTGCAGCATCAATGAGGATTGTCGGAATCCTTTTAGTATCTTCGCTGATGACGCTGCCTGTTGCGGCAAGTATTCGCATTGCCAGAGGATTCAAACAAACCATTCTTTATTCCGTTATCTTTGGTGAAACGTCGGTTCTTGGCGGGTTAACGCTGTCGTATTATCTTGATTTGGCGCCAGGCGGTACAATTGTGATTATTGCCGTGGCGATTTTAATGATCTCAATCCTTTTTAAAAAATTTTTATCGGCAAGACCTGTGTAAATTCAGCATTAGGCTCAGGCGGCCAGTCTTCCGATTGATTGCGGATTAAGAGGTGAATGAAATGAATGTGGACGAAGCTTTAAAGATATTGAAGGACGAAGGATACAAACATACAGGAAAAAGAGAAGAAATGCTGCAGCTTTTTGCTGCCAGCGATAAATATTTAACGGCACGCGATGTATTAGAGGATATGAAAGATGACTATCCGGGACTAAGCTTCGATACGATTTATCGGAACCTGTCTTTATTTGTCGATATGGGCATTTTTGAAATGACGGAACTGTCAGGCGAAAAGCATTTTCGATTTTCATGCACCCATAAACAGCACCACCACCATTTTATCTGTCTTGACTGCGGAAAAACGAAGGAAATTGACACATGCCCAATGAATGGATTGAACGAAGATCTGAAAGGCTATGATGTCTCAGGGCATAAATTTGAAATCTACGGGCGTTGCCCTGAGTGCTACGAATGAAAAAACGGCTGGCCGATCAGCCGTTTTTTTATTTCAACCAATTTTCAACCCAGTTTGCGGCCTGCCGCCAATTTTGAACACGGATAACACCTTCAGGCGTCGCAGCGCGGTTGTACGGGGTATCAAATAATATTACCGGAATCCGGCATGCCTCATGAATCATGACGGCATTATCATGTTTGTCCTCAAAAAAAATATCGACATTATATTTTTTGGCTGTGGCGACTTTGTCATGTGAACCAATTAATTCCACATGGTGGTAGGTTAGGCCTTGTTTGCAAAACCATTCTTCTGTCAAAGCAAGCAAGTCTGACCTTCGCGCGCTGATAAAATAAAGCTCATGATGTTCTTGCCATTTGAGTAAAATGTCCCTGGCGCCTTCGGCGAGAGGTGAAGTTGAATATATAAGCGGCTCGTTTTCGGCAAACCACGCTGCAAATTCGCGCTCTCCTATATTGACGAGCGGGTTTAAATCATATTGTTTGATGTCTTGTAATGTTATGTTCATGCTGAAGGCCTTGTTTAAATGAGGGATCATCGACGTTGGACAAGTAACTGTCCCGTCGATATCAATACCAAAACGTTTTCCCATGTTGATGATCCTGCTCCTGTCTTTGCATTATTGTCTTTATATTATCAAAAGAACCGTGATTTCTAAAGACTCGAGGTCGACAATCAGTTTTTTGCCTGAAAACACAGGAAAAATGCAGACAAACATTAACATAATGAAACAGTGTAAAGTCGCAAACAATATGAATGCTCCATTATGAAAGCGAGGGATGAACATGGCGGAAAAGCAACGACAAAATAAAGGTGCAAAAACCAATCGTAATAAATCCGATCTGGGGACCAGTTATAACGATACAAATTTTCGTGAAGAAACAGCAGCTGAGGTCGCTGCTCCAGTCCGTATTGACCGGAACGTCAATAAGAATAAATCAAACGGGGGGAATTCGGGTGAAGTAGCTGCAAGCGGCCGGGGTATTGGCTATGCAGCCCTTGCGCTGTCTATTTTATCCCTGTTTGTAATGCCAATCCTGTTTGGGGCGGCCGGGATTATTCTCGGCTTTGTTGCGCTCAGAAGAGGGGCGGCCAACCTCGGCGGTTGGGCGATTGGAATAGGCGCAATCGCCATTATAGTAGGGATGTTTGTCCTGCCGTTTTTCTAAAGCTTTTCAAAGATAACGGAGCAATTGAAAAGCAAAAGACCCGGCGAATTTTTCCGCCGGGTCTTTTACCATTATGGTTGGACAACTTCTTGTTGTTCCAGAGCTCTCGCTGCAAAATATTCTTCTGCAATCTTATCAATTTCTTTCTTTAGTTCCTCGACCATAGTCTCTTCCGGAACCTTTCTGACGATCTTTCCTTTACGGAACAGAAGTCCTTCGCCTCTTGCTCCGGCGATGCCGATATCGGCTTCACGGGCTTCCCCCGGGCCGTTTACCGCACAGCCCAGCACGGCGACTTTAATCGGTGCTTTAATTTTTTGGATATACTCTTCGACTTCATTTGCAATACTGATTAAATCAATTTCAATCCTTCCGCATGTCGGGCACGAAATCAAAGTCGCTGCATTAGAGGACAGGCCAAAGCTTTTTAACAGCTCTCTGGCGACTTTCACTTCTTCAACCGGATCAGCACTTAAGGAAATACGCAGCGTGTTTCCGATCCCTTTGCTTAAAATAGCTCCAAGGCCCGCAGCACTTTTGACCGTTCCTGCGAACAGCGTTCCTGATTCGGTTATGCCGAGGTGCAGCGGGTAATCAAAAGCTTGTGCTGCCTTTTCATATGCCTCAATCGCGAGACCGACATCAGATGCTTTCATCGAAACGATGATATCGTGAAAATCAAGATCTTCAAGAATTTTTATGTGGTGCAGAGCACTCTCGACCATACCGTCCGCAGTCGGATAACCATATTTTTCCACGATTTTACGTTCGAGGGATCCGGCATTTACACCGATGCGGATCGGAATTCCTTTTTCTTTAGCCGCTTTAACAACAGCCTCCACTTTTTCACGTTTTCCGATGTTTCCCGGATTGATTCTAATCTTATCAGCTCCGCCTTCAATTGCCTTTAAGGCGAGCTTGTAATCAAAATGGATGTCGACAACAAGCGGGATGTTGATTCGTTTTTTAATTTCCGGTATCGCATTCGCAGCGCGCTCATCCGGGCAAGCCACCCTGACAATCTGGCAGCCTGCCTCTTCCAAACGGAGTATTTCGGCAACTGTCGCTTCGACGTCGTGCGTTTTTGTTGTTGTCATGCTTTGTATAAATAATTCATTGCTCCCGCCAATCGTTAGGTTACCAACTTTAACGGGGCGCGTTTTTGTGCGATGTATAAGTCCACTCAATCGAGATTCTCTCCTTTAAACATTGGATTCATAAGCTGTGTTATAACCAATATGCTTCCATTGTATCAATGAACTGCTGAATTTGACAAGGATATGACACCTGCGGGAATTAATATTCCGGGAACTTGTAGTCTTCGCCAATTTGAATTTCTGTTGGTTTCAATCCTTCATTAAGGCTCTGGAAATCGGTAATTACTTGCTCAATCGAGACGGGGACTGCTTTATCTATATTTTTTTCAATAATCGACAAAACTGTGTCGCCCGGCTTAACGCTTGATTCGAAATAAGCTAGCTGAGTTTCCATTTTCGCCTCGATTTTTTTCTCCTTAACACCCGGCAGAGTGCCTGAGCTAAGATCAAAGTAGATAACATATATGACCAAAACTACACAGATGAATCCGGCAATCCGTTTCATATTAAGCGGCCTCCAGTCGAAATGGGAGTTTGTCCAATATATATGTCACCGCTTAAGAAAATAGAACAGATTCTTTAACTTATTACATTGTGAAATTTACTCATGTTATTATAATTGTCTATGTGATGGGATAAACTTCTCACTTTCTTCACAACCTAGAAAGGATTTTTAGGAGGTGAGAAATATGTCAAATCAAAATCAAAACCAAAACAACAACGGAAATAATATGGCACAGAATGTTGCTAATAGAGTTAAAAACAGTGCTGATGTAGTCTTTGATGCAGCTCAAAATACGATCGAAGCAACAGAGAATGTTACGATGAACGCTGTTGATCAAACAGCTAACGTGATCGACCGAGCAACAAACGGTGTAAGCAAAGCGATCGGTAATCAACAAAATAGAAACCAAAATAGGCAACAAAACAACGAGTAGCTGTAATATATTACATTACCCATCTGGATCTCGCCTGTGGGATAATGCCAGATTTGAAAAAATAAGCGGGGCCTTTGGCCGCGTTTATTTTTTTACATTGTAATGGTAATGTTTCGTTAATTCGGATAATTCATCTGATAAAGTCATTAGTTTCTCACCCGCAGAATGGCTAAGCTTTACTTTTTCCATTTGCTGCTTTGAAGCTGACATCATTTCTTCTGCACTGGCAACAGTTTGCTGTGACACGAAAACGAAGCTTTCCGATGCTTGCTCCATTTTAGGCAGCGTATCGTTCAACCCTGACAGTAATGCTTGTACATTAGCAATCATTTCATTAACCGCTTCAATCTCCAGCATTAAGCTGTCAAAAGTCTGTCTGCTCACAGAGGCATTATTTAAGTGACTTTCAAGTCCTGTCAGCATTTTCTCGAATTCGTCTGAAGCTTTCAGGGAAACAGTTTCCATTTGATGAATCGTTGTCGTAATTTCGTCAGCAGCCCGTGACGACTGGTCTGCTAACTTTCTGACCTCACCCGCAACGACAGCGAAGCCTTTTCCCGACTCACCCGCCCTGGCTGCTTCAATGGCAGCATTTAGTGATAACAGTTTGGTTTGTTCGGCGATTTCTTGAATTAAGTTGATTACTTTCGCAATCGACGAGGAATGGTTCTTAACCGCGTGAATCGTTTCAGTAACTCCGCGAAACTCACCAGCAAATCCTGTTATAGACTCAGCCATCGCGGCAACACTCTTTTCTCCATGGACAGCTGAACGGTTCATCGCGGCCGCTTTATCGGTAATATGCTCAATGTTCATAAAAATATTGCTGATCGACCTTTTCATTTCATGGAACGTGTGAACACTTTCTTCTGAGCTTCCGGCTGTTTGTTCGGCTCCTGCTTTGACAACCTGAATCGCCTCCACTAACTGACGATTTTGACTGATCACATCGCTGGATATTTCCCTGAGCTCATTACCTGTTATCGACAGGTTGTTTGTTGTGCCGGAAATATTAAATAGCAAGTCCCTCATTTGCAAGACCATCGCCTGAACGCTTTTAATTAAAGAATTGATTTCGGGTGTCGACGGCTTCGCCTCTATTTGTAGATCCAAATTGCCATTTCTGATTTCCTTCATCACTTCGTGCAGGTTGGATAAAGGCTTTGTCAAACTTCTGACAAGAAGAGTGATAATAACCGAGGTCACCACAAGGCTGATCAGAACGGTAATAACCATATATGTAGCCATTTCATTGATATTTTTTAAGTATAATTTCTGCGGAATGACGATCACATAAATCCCATTTAGCTCCTGTATATTATGAAAAGAGATCGTATATAGCTCGCGATTAATCTCGCGGTGAAGAATCCCTTTTTGCTGCGAGCGAATGTCGGTCAGGACCGAATCGGGAAAAACGAGCTTAGAGTTCCGGCTAACCTGAAACGGTTCAACACCTTTTTGATTTATTAAAAAATAATCCCCTTTTAAATCGTCCTGGGCCATATCGGCATCCTGCGATTTAATGACTTGATCCATTTTTTCGCTGAATTTCTCTTCCTTGCCAACGTAAATCAACATTAAGTTCTTCGCCATTTCACTAATGGTGGCTGCTTCTTTTTCAAGGCGCTGCTCCATCAATTGCACTGTCGTTTCTTTTGATTTTACAAAGGAAATATAAGCAATGCTTGATATCGTGACAAGCAATAGGCTGAGGATGATCGCCAGCAATCTTGCCTGTAAAGACAGTCTGGAAAGCATTCCGCCCCAGATTTCGCCACTTGCCATTTTTATCTGTTTAATCCCAAGCCGATCCAATTAAATGCCCCCTCCCAAATTAAATGCAACTTTAGTATGAAGGAGGTTTGTTAAGGGATTGTTAAGATTTATTATATTTAATCTTAATTTGGATCGTTTTGCCTGCAACTTTATTCCTAAACATTTTTTAAAATGGATTGCAATGTTTTCCGCAGATATTTATTGCAAAAAAAATAAACGAGGCTGAATAGGCCCCGTTTACTCTTTTACGGTAGGTTTCGGTATTTCTTTTATTGCCAAATAGAGCATCAGCAGCGATACGAACCAGTGGATTAAAAATCCGCCTGGAACCTGGGTTTGCAGTGCTCCCATAATGGCAAAAAATATCGTTGGCAATGTAACGCTGTATGCAGCCATTCTCCACAAATGGCGGTATTGCAAATTCCTGCCTGCAAGGTTTTTTAACATTAACCCAAAGAAGGCAAGGATCGATATTTCAACAAATTTAATTGCGCTTGAAAATAAATAAATGACGACAATCATTACGGGAACAAGGATCCCCATCATTGAATCGAGATTGGTAAGTAACTGGGTTACGTCATTCTTTGTTAGATTTAAACCGAGCATTGAGTACGGGTGAACCTGATCTTGGCCGCCGGCTACTAATACCAGTTCATTTTGTAGAAGCGCAACAGCATTATCCTCGTTGCTCAAGTCTTTCTCACTTACTGCGCCCGTTGGATCGACGATGATCGTAAAACCGTCTTTATTGATTGTAACCGGACGATTCTCTTCGGAGGAAAGCTGGCCGTTCTCAATAGCGAAATCGGGCATATCCTCTTCGATCGATTCGCGGGCAGTATTCACTCCGTCAATTAATGCCGTGCTAAGAAAGTACGACGATGGAATAATCGACAAGAGGGTAAGAAAGAAAATATACAAGATCGTTTTGCCAATTCCCTGAAATCGAAATAATGCTATGTCTTTTGGAGAATACAAGCTTTTTAAAAATTGTTTAAATATATTCATTTAACTACACACCCCTACCTAAGTCTTGCTTTCTTATTGTAGCTTTATCACTTTTTAAGCACAAGCTTTGTTGCTCCTTGGGTTCGAAAATATTACACGAATCACACCAAAAACGATCAGGCAAGGTTTGTCGAAAAAAATAATAGTATATATAATAGCCATAAGTGTTTTATTATAACTGAGAAAATTTACAAAGTATTAAGCAAACCGAAAAACGAATTAATTGTCTTAATAAACGAGGACGTTTCAGTAAGAGAGGAATAGTACTGTGTGAATTTTAAATAATTGTTCGTTTTTCGATTAAAGAAAAGCTTTATAAAAATAAAAAAGTTGAAGGATGAATGGTATGGAATACGTCTATTGGGCGGCCGTTATATTAATGTTTATTGTTGCTTTTGCCGGGTTGGTTTTTCCGATCATCCCGAGCGCTTTGTTCTTGCTGGGCGGTTTCTTGCTTTATGGCTTGTTTTTCTCTTTTGAACCGTTGGGCTGGCTGTTCTGGATCATACAAGGTTTGTTTGTGATTCTATTATTTGGGGCCGATTATATCGCCAATTTAATAGGTGTAAAGAAATATGGAGGTTCGAAAGCAGGCGTATGGGGAAGTACGATCGGGCTCTTGATCGGGCCATTTGTTATTCCGGTGCTGGGAATTCTGATCGGCCCATTTCTTGGCGCGATTATTGCCGAACTGCTGATTAACAAGAAGGACATCAAATCAGCGACAAAAATCGGATTTGGCTCGGTGATCGGTTTTGTCAGCAGTGTTGTGACAAAAGCGCTGATCCAGGCCGTCATGATCATTTATTTTTTGATTTTAGTTCTGTAAAAAGGGAGGACATTTGCAAAGTGACCTATATGGAGTTTGGAAATGTCCTTTTAAGGAACCGATAGAAATAACCGCTGAAAAGCGCTAAGTCTAGACTGGCTGTCATTAATTTAAGCCGCAAATTTCAAACGGACAGTTTTGGCAGTCAACTTCCTGTCGCAAATAATTTAAGTCCTTGACTACAAATTTTTGCTGGTCATAGGAAATCACATCAAGCTCCCGCAATTCCTTCAGCATTCTTTGGATGACTTCCCTTGTACCGTATGTTAAATTGGCGAGCTCCTGGTGGGTAAGCGGAATATCGATGAGGATGCCTTCATCAGTCATCACGCCATAGCTGTTGCAAAGGCGGATCATGATCGAATAAAGGCCGCCCTTTTTTCCGTGCATAATTAAGTCCTGGCACTTCATCTGCGCTTTTAAGTAGCGGGTGCTCAGCCATACTGTCAGGGCATTTAACGCCCGGTGGTCATGTGCAATATAATGTTCAAAGTGCTCACGCTTGATCATCAGCATTTCGCAATCGCTCATCGTTTTGGCAAAGAAATGATATCGATCGGAATTCTTAAATAATTGATATTCAATGAGAAGTTCTTCTCCATTCAGGATTTTAAGAATAAATTCTTTTCCTTTTAAGTGAATTCTCCCCAGAGCAACAGTGCCTTCCAAAAGAATATAAATATGCTGGACAGGATCTTTTTCCTGAAAAAGAATTGTGCCAGCTTTCACTTTCTGAACCGTTTCTTTATCGACAAAATGTTGCAGCAGTAAACTATAAAGTGATAGATTGATCTCTCCCATGTATGCCACTCCTTTTAGTCCTTACACCTTTGATTTAAAAGAAGTATTTATAACATGTCAATATGGTTTTTCCAATTAATGGCTGTTATTTTTGGGACAAGCAACTTATATCATTGACAGGAAAGGGATTACTTGAAAAATGACAACTTTTCGAAACAATGACCCGGGTACCCAGTCGCCCCGGTTCGTTCAATAAGGAATGAGGTCAATTATCCCAAAATACACTTTTAACAATGAAAATAGTGGAAATATTATAAGCATTTTATTTGAAACGCTTACCGAACTTTGGTAATCTTATGCTGAAGTGCTTAAGATCAAATCTTGAACACTAACTTTACGATACATAAGGAGGAAATAATGATGGCTTTTGAATTACCGCAATTACCTTATGCTTACGATGCATTGGAACCAAACATCGACAAAGAAACGATGAACATTCATCACACAAAGCACCATAACACATATGTGACAAACTTAAATAACGCTTTAGAAGGAAACGAAGAGCTACTTTCAAAAACTGTAGAAGAGGTTATTTCCAATTTGGACGCAGTTCCTGAAACTGTTCGCACAGCTGTGCGCAATAATGGCGGTGGACATGCAAACCATACGTTATTCTGGCAAATCCTTTCTCCAAACGGCGGCGGAGAGCCGACTGGCGATTTGGCAGATGCAATCAACAGCAAGTTCGGCAGCCTTGAAGCGTTCAAAGAAGAATTTTCAAAAGCAGCTACAACTCGTTTTGGCTCAGGTTGGGCATGGCTTGCAGTCAACAATGGCGAACTGGAAGTATCAAGCACTCCAAATCAGGATAATCCGTTAATGGAAGGCAAGACGCCGGTTCTTGGACTTGATGTTTGGGAACATTCTTACTACCTTAAATATCAAAACCGCCGTCCAGAATACATCAATGCATTCTGGAATGTTGTAAATTGGGATGAAGTATCCAAGCGTTATAGCGCGGCGAAATAAATTTATAAATGAAGACCCCTGTCAGAGATTGTCCGGCAGGGGTTTTTATATGTATTAAAAATACTTGGCCGGTTTATGATCATAACTCATGATCGACGCGAAGAATTAAAGGAAAGACTCCGTGCTTTAACAGCAAACTCAGAATCAAAAGCATTCAGTCCTCATCCATATCCCTTTTTCGCTAGAAAGTGCATACACGAGTTGATTTTGTTGAAAACTACCCCTGTGATACAAAGGGGAGTTTTTTTATGAACTTGAAAAAATTGATCGGAGATGTCGAGCTTACAAGAGATTTAAGTTTATTGCTGTTGATTGGCGGCCTTTATTCATTGAGTGTTGCCCTTTCCAATACATTTGTTAACATTTATCTTTGGAAACAATCCGGTGAGTTTATGGATTTGGGATTATATAATTTATCGGTCGTCGTGCTTCAGCCGATCACTTTCATTTTGGCGGGCCGATGGGCGAAGAAAATTGACAGGGTAATTGTTTTGCGGATTGGCGTTATTTTTTTAGCCTCATTTTATTTAGCGGTCCTGTTTATAGGAACAGACGCGTCGAGCTTTTTACTGCTCCTCGGGGGGCTGCTCGGGATCGGCTATGGTTTTTACTGGCTCGCCTTTAATGTGCTAACCTTTGAAATTACCGAACCGGAAACGCGGGATTTCTTTAATGGTTTTCTCGGAATCTTGAACTCGATTGGCGGGATGATCGGACCGATTGCTGCAGGTTTTATTATTTCGCGGCTTGAGAATTTTACCGGCTATTCAATCGTCTTTGGTTTATCTTTAACATTGTTTTCAGCAGCCGTGTTTTTTAGCTTCTTTTTAAAAAGAAGGCCTGCGCAGGGGCGCTACTGGTTTCAGCGCATCCTTTCCGAACGAAACTATAATCGGAATTGGCGGCTGATTACAAATGCACATTTTTTTCAAGGGTTGCGTGAAGGCACATTTGTTTTTATCGTTTCTGTGTTTGTGTTTATTTCAACAGGAAGTGAAATGGCACTCGGAGCTTTTGGGTTGATTAATTCAGGGATTGCCTTTATTACATACTATATCGTTTCAAGGATGATTAAAAAGAGAAACCGGAAACAGGCGATTTTGATTGGCGGTTTGATTTTATATGGATCGATCTTCCTGATTGTCTTCGAACCTACATTTAAAAAGATGCTGGTTTACGCAGCGGTCATCGCGATTGCCTATCCGCTTCTTCTTGTTCCATATGTGTCGCTCACCTATGATGTGATTGGCAGGGGGTGGAAAGCTGCGGAAATGAGAATCGAATATATTGTTGTCCGCGAGCTCTTTTTAAATTCGGGAAGGATCGTGTCAATTTCTTTATTTCTGCTCGCAATTACCTTTTTTAACAGCGAAAAAAGCATTCCTATTCTGCTGCTCATCCTTGGAGCCGGCCATTCCCTCATCTACTTATGTGTCCGCAATATTCATTTTTCTTCACCTTGACGGGGAATTCGACAAATTCTTCGTTTTTTTTCTGGAAAATGCGGTTAGTAATAGATAAATCGATCTTTTTCTTATAGAATAAAGAATAGAAAAATGTAATCCTTTTATAAGGGAAGTGTGGAGAGTTGAACAAAAAGAAAAAGAAGACGCACGTGCCGTTTCGGTTGAATATGTTGTTCTTCGCTGTGTTTTTGCTTTTTTCATTATTGATCTTGAGATTGGGCGTTGTCCAAATTGTATATGGTGACGATTATAAACGTGAGATTGAACGGACCGAGGATAAAATTATCAACAATTCGGTGCCGCGGGGGAAAATGTTTGACCGCAACGGAAAGGTGATTGTTGATAACACGCCGCTGAATGCGATCACGTATACGAAATATCAAGGAACAAAGCAGCAGGAGATTTTGAGAGTTGCCGAGAATCTGGCCCAGCTGATTGATAAAGATACAAAAAAAATACGAGAGCGGGATAGGAAAGATTTTTGGATTATGAAAAACCCTGACCGCGCTGCTGAAAAAATTACTGATAAAGAACAAGCATTATTTGAGGGAAAAGAGCTGACGGATAAGGATCTCTACAAACTGCAGCTCGAAAGAATTACCGAAGACGAAATTAATGAATTTTCCAATGAAGAACTTGAGGTGCTTGCGATCTACCGGGAATTAAGCTCGGGTTATGCACTGACACCGCAAATTGTCAAAAACGAGGGGGTAACCCCTGAAGAATTTGCAGTTGTCAGCGAGAACCTCGAACATTTACCTGGAGTTGATACCACGACTGACTGGGATCGTTATTATGCATTCGGCGATACGCTGAAGTCCGTGCTTGGGAAAGTATCCGATGCGGATAAAGGTTTGCCTGAGGAGCAGCTTGATTACTACCTGTCACGCGACTATAATCGGAATGACCGCGTCGGAATCAGCTATATCGAACAGCAATATGAGGATGTTTTGCACGGCCAAAAAGCGAAGGTTAAAAATATTACCGATAAAGCGGGCAATGTCCTTAAAACAGAAATCATTTCCGAGGGACAGCGCGGCAAAGACTTAGTCCTCTCCACTGATATGGATTTGCAGCTCGCAGTTGAGAAAGCGATCGAAGAAGAGCTTTGGGCTGCAAAAGGTCAAGCAGGGACCACCCTATTGGACCGGGCCTATGTTGTGATGATGGATCCGAATACGGGAGAAATCCTATCCATGGCAGGTAAACGAATTGTAAAAAATGAAGAAACGGGCCAGGATGAAATGCAGGATGATGCGCTCGGAAATATCACGACCACCTACAACGTTGGGTCTGCTGTCAAGGGTGCGACGATTTTGACAGGTTATCAAAACGAGGCAATTGCACCTGGAACACGCCACCATGATGCACCGATGTATATTAGAAGTACACCAGTAAAAAAATCGTGGACAAACATGGGTACTGTTGATGATCTCTTTGCGTTAAAAAGATCTTCGAACGTCTATATGTTCAAAACGGCGGTCACGATCGGCGGCGGCCAATATATTCCGCAGGGCCCGCTTAAGCTGAACACAAAGGCTTTTGACACAATCCGTGATTCATTCAGCCAGTTTGGCCTGGGCGTCAGAACCGGGATTGACCTGCCGAATGAAACGATTGGCTTTAAAGGAATGGACACAAGACCCGGTTTCCTGCTTGACCTCGTGATCGGCCAGTATGATACTTATTCCAATATGATGCTCGCCCAGTATGTTTCAACGATTGCCAATGGCGGCCACCGCCTTGAGCCGCATTTGGTGAAGCAAATCAGGGAGCCGGTTATGGAAAATAACCAGCTTGGCCCAGTCATGCAGGAAATCAAACCAAAGGTTCTTAATAAGCTGCCGATGAAAGAAGAGTGGATAGAGCGTGTCCAGGAAGGCTTCCGCCAGGTCGTCCAGGAACCGGGGGGTACAGCATACAGTTGGTTCCCGCTCGAATATTTGCCGGCTGGGAAAACGGGAACAGCTGAAGCTTTTTATGACGGGCCACTAAGAAAGAATTTTGGTAAAGAAGCTCCTGAAGTCATGAACTTAAGCTTTGTCGGTTACGCGCCACATGAAAACCCTGAGGTTGCCATCGCCGTGTTAGTGCCGTGGGCATTCCAGGGTGACAAAGACCATAAAGCCAACCTTAAAATAGGAAAAAAAGCATTTGATGCTTACTTTAACTTAAAGAAACAGCGTGTCGAACAAAATATGAACCAAGCAAACCCTGTCCAGCAAGTGGAAAACATTGAAGAGGTTCAGGCGGGCCAGGAAATAGCAAGGGAAGTAAATGAACAAAGTGTCGAAAATTAATATGGGAATACAAACAAAAAAACTGCTTTCGAAAACTGAAAGCAGTTTTTTTATTAGGGTATAATAAGTTAAATTTCACTGATTTCTGGTGTGTTTTTAATTTTGGCGATTTTAATTCAGCGATTTTGGGTATAGTAAAAAAAACTTTAAATATCCAGATCAGACAGCGCATGCAAATTATTAATTTTACCTGCTTTCGACATTTTTACACAGATTTCAGCTAAATTTACAAAACCTTTACAATGTGTTAAAACGCGATTAATAGTTTAGCTTTAATGTATTACATGTAGGACAAAACAACCATATCTCTTAGGGGGACCAAAAGAAATGAAAAAGTTTAAGTTCTTGGCACTATCAGCAGTGATGAGTACATTGCTCGCAGTTACTGCAGCATGTGGAAACGGAACTGAAGGGGACAATGAAAACACCGATTCAGGCACAGGTACTGAAAACGCACAATTATCAGGTGACATTAATATCGACGGATCTTCAACTGTATATCCAATCATGGAGGCAGTTGCTGAAGAATATCAAATGGAACAGCCGGATGTGAAAGTATCTGTAGGATTCTCCGGGACAGGCGGCGGATTTGAAAAGTTTATTGCCGGCCAAACCGATATGGCCAACGCATCCCGTCCAATTAAAGATGAAGAAAAAGCCCAATTAGAAGAAAAGGGCATTGAATTCACAGAATTTAAACTTGCGAACGACGGCCTTTCAGTGGTTGTAAACCCTGATAATGACTGGGTTGATAATTTAACGGTAGAAGAACTAAAAAAAATGTGGGTCAATGATGGTACAACAAAGAAATGGTCCGATATTCGTGAAGGATGGCCGGAAGAAGAAATTAAGTTTTATTCACCGGGAACAGACTCCGGAACTTATGATTATTGGAACGAAGTGATCCTTGAAGACGAAGAAATGGTTCAAGGCGCAACACAATCTGAAGACGACAATGTTCTCGTTCAAGGCGTTGGCAATGACAAGAATGCGATCGGATTCTTCGGTTACGCATACTATGTTGAAAATAAAGACAGCTTAAAAGTAGTACCGATTGATAATGGTGAAGGTCCGGTTGAACCGACAAATGAAACGGTTGAAAGCGGAGAATATGCACCACTTTCCCGCCCATTATTTACTTATGTAAGCAATGAAGCAGTAAAAGAAGAGCATGTGTACGATTACATGACATACTTACTTGAAAACGCTGGCGCGCTTTCAGAAGACGTTGGTTATGTAAGCCTTCCTGAAGAAGACTATACTGCAGGATTGGAAACACTTGAAGGATTGAAGTAATACTGGTTTTGACAAGATGGGAAGCCCTTCCTTGGTGCTTCTCATCTTGTCATGTGGATGAAAGGGGTTTTTTATTTTGGCTGGCAATAAAATGTCAACAGCACAGTCTCTCTCAGTACGCGAGCTGATTCAAGCAAAAAAGCAAAGAAAAGGCACGCTGACCATCATGGAAAAAGTAGTCCCGATTATTCTGTTGGGAACAGCGGTTATTTCTGTTTTAACAACCTTTGGTATCTTATTTACACTTATTTTTGAAACATTTGAGTTTTTCAGCCGTGTTTCAATCGCGGAATTTTTCACATCTACTAAGTGGTATCCGTTTTCGGAAACATCGGGGTCATACGGAATTTTACCGCTTGTTGCAGGTACGTTAAAAGTAACGGCAATCGCATCGCTTGTCGCAGTACCGATTGGCATCGCATCTGCCATTTACTTGAGTGAATATGCTTCAGACAAAACCCGACGGATTATCAAGCCGATTTTAGAAGTGCTGGCCGGTATTCCAACGATTGTATACGGTTTTTTTGCATTGACATTTGTAACGCCACTTTTGCGCAGTTTCATACCTGGACTGGATTTCTTCAACGCACTAAGTGCAGGGATTGTTGTCGGAATTATGATTACGCCGATGGTGACCTCTCTTTCGGAAGATGCAATGTCATCGGTGCCGAGAACGATGCGTGAAGGAGCGTTTGCACTTGGTTCTACTAAATTTGAAGTAGCAATAAAAGTCGTGTTGCCTGCAGCTGTTTCCGGCATTGTGGCTTCTGTTGTTTTAGCTCTTTCCCGTGCCATCGGTGAAACGATGATCGTGACATTGGCAGCCGGGTCAACTCCGAGCCTGGAATGGGATGTAACTTCATCCATTCAAACGATGACAGCCTATATTGCGCAGGTTAGCTCCGGAGATGCCGGTTTTGGGACGACGATCTATTACAGCATTTATGCAGTGGGTATGACTTTATTTGTTTTCACGCTCGCGATGAACCTGCTTGCACAGTTTATCTCTCGCCGCTTCAGGGAGGAATACTAATATGAAACTAGTGGATCAAAAAATTGTTGAAAAGAAAATGCCGGCTCGGATTATGCGAAATAATCTTTTCAAAGGAATCTTCTTCATTGCTACATGCTTTGGATTAGTGGTTCTGGCGATTCTACTATATCGGATATTCACTCAAGGAATTGGCTATCTGAACTTGGACTTTTTGCAGAACTTGCCTTCAAGAAGACCTGAACAAGCTGGAGTAAAAACAGCGTTAATCGGGACAATATGGCTGATGGGGGTCATTGCGCCTGTTTCTTTGTTTCTTGGGGTAGGAACGGCATTATATTTAGAAGAGTATGCCAAGAAAAATAAGTTTAATGCATTCGTTAAAGTAAATATTTCGAACTTGGCTGGTGTGCCATCGATCGTATTTGGTTTGCTTGGTTTGACCATTTTTGCGCGTGCGCTTGCTTTGGGTAATAGCGTACTTACAGCCGGGCTGACGATGAGCTTGCTTGTTTTGCCTGTTATTATTGTCGCATCCCAGGAAGCGATTCGCGCCGTGCCAAGAGAGCTTCGTGAAGCGTCTTATGGGATGGGAGCGACAAAATGGCAGACAATCGTCCGTGTTGTACTTCCGGCTGCGATTCCGGGGATTTTAACTGGGGGGATTCTCGCGCTTTCACGTGCGATTGGCGAAACCGCCCCATTGCTTGTAGTCGGAATTCCATTGTTTATTGCGTTCACACCAACATCGATTTTCGACACTTTTACCGTTCTGCCAATGCAGATATATAACTGGACGAGCCGTCCGCAGGAAGAGTTTCATGCCGTTGCCGCGGCGGGGATTCTGGTGCTTCTTGTCCTATTATTGTTAATGAATTCAATTGCGGTAATCATCCGCAATAAATTTCAAAAGAGATATTAAGACCTGGACGATAAAGTTACTTTTCTTTTTGGATGAAGGAGGAAATCATATGAGTACGACAAAAGAGAAGACAGTTGTAATGAATATGGGGAACGATCAAAGAAATAACGTGGAAAATGCCGAAAAATCCATCGTTTATAAGACTTCAGGTTTGAACCTCTGGTATGGTGAAAACCAGGCTTTAAAGAATATTGACCTTGATATTTTCGAAAATGAAGTAACAGCGATTATCGGCCCTTCCGGGTGTGGTAAATCCACATATATTAAAGTTCTAAACCGGATGATTGAGCTCATTCCTGGCGTGCGCACTTCAGGAACGATTTCTTACAGAGGGCGCAATATTCTTGATCGCGATTATAAAGTAGAGGAATTACGCACGCAGGTTGGCATGGTGTTCCAAAAGCCTAATCCTTTCCCAAAATCAATTTATGAAAATGTAGCATACGGACCGAGGATTCATGGTATTCGTGATAAAAAGATCCTTGATCAAATTGTTGAAACGAGCTTAAGAGGAGCAGCGATCTGGGACGAAGTAAAGGATCGCTTAAACCAGAATGCTTATGGTTTATCAGGCGGCCAGCAGCAGCGTTTATGTATCGCGCGCTGTCTTGCGATTGAGCCCGATGTCATTTTAATGGATGAACCAACATCAGCCCTTGACCCGATATCAACACTAAAGGTCGAAGAACTTGTGCAGGAGTTAAAGAAAAACTTCAGTATCATTATCGTAACGCATAATATGCAGCAAGCAGCACGTATTTCTGATAAAACGGCTTTCTTCCTGAATGGAGAGGTTGTTGAATTTTCTGATACGGATAAAATATTCTCAACTCCGGCGGATAAACGGACGGAAGATTATATTACTGGTCGATTCGGGTGATAAGAAAAATCGTGCGAAACATCGCGCGATTTTTCATAATATAACTATTGTCTGCGTTTAAAAAACTGAGCGTTTCGAGGTACACGACTTACTGTTTGGCGACAAACCAGGGGTGGGGCACGCTTAGTGGGCCCGGCATTTGTCTGCTTTGAACGACAGGCTCACAAGGCATTCGCACTTTTCTTATATCATGGCGTGATGAAGGGAGACAATCACATGGTTGTACGGGAAAAATTTCAGGAAGAACTGAATGATTTACAAAGCAAGCTTAATGAATTGGGGCAATTGGCAAGTGAGGCGTTAACAAGATCTCTTGAGGCTTTGGAAACAAAAAACATCGAGCTTGCGCTGGAAATTATGGAAGACGATACGAAAGCTGATATTTTGGAAGAGGAAATCAATGATCTTGCCATTTTGCTGATTGCCAAGCAGCAGCCGGTAGCGATTGATCTGCGCAGAATTATCGTAGCCATTAAGATTGCGACTGACATCGAAAGGATTGCGGATTTTGCTGTCAATATTGCTAAATCGACGATCAGGATTGGCAATGAGCCGCTCGTAAAACCAATCGAGCACATCAAGCAAATGCACAAGCTGAATTTAGAGATGTTACAGATTGCTTTAGAAGGTTATACGGAAGAAGATGTTGTAAAGGGCAAGAAGGTTGCCGAAATGGATGATCACGTTGATGATTTATATGGGGAAGCCATTAAGGACCTTCTCCAGCTAAGTATTCAAAAGCCTGAATTCTTACCGCAAATTACCCAGCTGTCATTTGTATGCCGCTATCTGGAAAGAGCTGCTGATCATACTACGAATATTGCCGAAAGCATTATTTATTTAGTTAGAGGACGCCGCTACGATTTGAATAGTTAATAAAAAAAGGAGCAAGCGCAAGCTTGCTCCTTTAATTTTTTGTAATCAATTTCCCGATCTCCTCATAATCCATGTCCGTATGTATTTCAAAGGTTCCGACCTGGATTTTCGTGCTGTAGCCGGAACGACTCATAAATAACTCGAATTCACTAGGGTTTTCGATAATGCTCTGCTCGGCAAGGAGGCTGGCAATTTCCGAAGAGGTCATGCCGCTGGTAACTTCAAGCTGATACTCAGGTGCAGATTGCTCGGGAATCTGTTCTGGTTGTTCTGTACTTGCCGCTTCTTGTCTCTCTTTTTCGATCGTCTCAGGCGGACTCGCTTCTGTTCGTTCTTTACCAGTCCGTTTCAGTTCCATAAAATGATTTTGCGATAAAACGACATAGCCTTCAGCTTCGAGCTTCTTGATCGATTGATCAACAGACTGGGCCTGTTGTCCATCAATAAAAAAATAATATGAACCGATGCAGCTTACTGTGAATAAAATTCCAACTGCAAATGATCTTACACTTCGCTTATTCATAACGCGTCCCCTTATCCTAATTCCTGAAGAATCGAATCTACTTCACTCGTCGATAGAGACGATTGCCTGGCAATTTGTTGAGTCGTTAAGCCTTGCTGGGCAAGAGAAATAACCTGATTTTTTAAAATCGCGTGGACTTCCCTTCTTTCCGGAACAAACGAAGGCTGCAAATCTTCATAAACAAGAAGTTCTTCCTCGAGAACAGCCAGTTTCTTTTTGATTTGGTAGATTTCCTGCATTTGCTGCAATGAAAATTCATCCAGTTCATCGCGGATCTCCTTGTGCGGATCTTTCAGAAATATCGAAACAATGATTAATAGTATTGAAAGGGCAAGCATCCCTAACATCAAATACTCCATTATATACACCTCAGTTGTGTTCATTTATATATGACAAAAATATTTTACCATTAGAAACAGCAAATTTCGATGTTATTCGCATCAATAATTTTTCAGAAAAAGGATTGTCGGAAAAAGAAGATTAAAAAACGGCCGTTGTCGGAACATGTGTTAGTCATGAAAGATTCCTAAAAAAAATTGCAGGTTTTACATCAGTTCCACTGCACTCATCCAGGTTTATACAAGATCCGACAAAATGCGTTTATTGTGGGCTTTTCCTTTCAATGCTAACATAAAAGTAATCCTTTTGGTCATCATTCAGAAGCGTTCATGAATATATTATCCGTTTTAGTCATAATGAAATGAGGTGCTGCAATGATTGAGGAAATTATAAAGCTTCGCAGGAACGGGCTTTCGTTTCGTAAAATAGCCCTCGAGCTGGGCTCAACTGTCGGTAGGGTCCAATACCAGTGGAAAAAATATATACATGAAGAACGTAAAGGTTTGCGGACTGGCATCGTATCCAGACCGGAGCAAATCGACGTCAGAGCTGGAAACGGCTTTTCAGGGCTGGGTGATTCTGCTCCTCTTACAACGCAAGACGAGCTTGTTTTGTGGAGCGTTTCTGCTGACAAAGTTTATGCCTTTTGGAGACTTTCTCGCTTTATAAAGAACCTCGTCCAACAATACTTTGATCAGGATTATCACGATCTTTCAACAGTGCTGCGCCTGTATGATATCACTTCAATTATTTTTAATGGACATAATGCACATGGACACCATGAAATCATGATCGCGGAAGATGTGCAAAACTGGACTTTTAAAGGGCTGAAACCAAATCGTTCTTACTGTATAGAACTTGGCGTGAAACTGTCTGGAACGAAATTTTTCCCTTTGTTGCGATCTAATTCGATTCATATGACAAGAACTTCGGCACAACAGAGCGGAAAATTATTGAAGGACATTACAACATTTATGGAAAAATATGATTCTCCTCCTAATTGGATTGAACATGTCAGCACCTACAGCTATTATGAGAAAACGATTAGAAAAGAGGAGAGGGAATGACAAAAGTGAATTTTCAGCTTGTCTTATACTCAGACTTTTCCTATCTAGATATTGAGAGTTGCTTAGAAGCACAGCAAGTACCAGCCTATAAGTTTTCTGCAGAACTAATTCGCTTTCTTGACTATTTGCAAACATGCAGCCATGATGCAGTATTCCAGCTAGCTTTACCAGCTGTTTATTATGAACTGGCCGATCAGCCTGTTTTTCGACAAGCGTTGACGGAATATTTAGAAAAAAATGACGAACATCAACATATTCTTAAAGCATGGGCAAACTGGGAATATCGGATATCTGTACCAATTCGTCAGCTGATAAAGGATGGAAAGCTTGAGTTACTTGCCAGCCCGGCGACAGGGGCATTGCTGCCATTTATTTCTACACCGGCCGGCATGAAGTCACAAATAAACGAGGGGCTTTCGATTCTCGAGGATTACTTCCATGTAAAGCCGAAAGGATTCTGGTTTCCGCAATGTGCACACACGCCGGGGCTGGATTTGTATTTACTGAATGAAGGGTTCCAGTTTAGTTATCTACATGAACATGCGATAAAGTATGGGGACCCGCTCCCGAAGGCCGCAGGAGCTGAGCCGGTTCAGACTCCAAGAGGACTGACGGTTTTTCCAATCAGTGAACTTATCATCGATGACCTGTCGATGGAGATCGGCAGGAAAGTAAACGAGTTGGCTTCTATCAGCAACCAGCCGATATTGTCAACCGCGTTCGAACTCACTTTTTTTACAAGCGATCTTGCCAACTATATCGGGCAAATTACCGATCTTGCCGATGAAAAAATCATTTGCTGGCAGCAGGCAGGTGTTGTTCAGAAAGAGCCTGAACAAATCCACCTGAGCACCTCGGCATTGCCTTTTGGCCAATCCGAACAGCTGGTGGAGGAAAGACTTCTTCCTTATTTTGAAGAAAGCTTTTTAATTGAAAAAGAGCTTGAACAAATAGCTGGTAAGATTGAGGGGACCAGCGATCAGAAAACGGTCATGAAACAAATGATTGTTGAATGGACTTTATTAACCGGGCAAATAGCAAGCAAGAAGCACTTCAATAAAGCAGATGCTGATAAGCATATTTTCAACTACAAGCAATTAAAATCAGCTCTTTTGACAGGGGCAATTGGCAATCGCTTCGAACTCCCAAAAGGGTTTCCGCCAGCTGTGTTAACCTCCCTATCTGTTGATACATGGATAAATGAAGTGAAACCGGAAAAAGGGCATCAAATGCGCAATCAAAAGTGTAAAATTCTCATGTTAACGTGGGAGTATCCCCCCAATATTGTCGGGGGCCTCGCAAGGCATGTGCATGGATTGTCGGTCAGCCTCGCAAAGCAGGATTACGAAGTGCATGTGATCACTGCAATGGCTGATGGTTTGGTCCGCTTCGAATTAATGGAAGGTGTATATGTCCACAGGGTAACAGCATATAACGAAAAAGACAGTGATTTCCTGGCGTGGATGGGAGGCTTAAATGTAGCAATCGCTTCAAAAGCAGCCGAACTCTCATCACTCTTCCATTTCGATGTTATTCATGCCCATGATTGGCTAACCGGCAGTGCTGCCGCCGCTCTGAAAAAGTTGCTGAAGCTTCCTTTAGTAGTGACGATCCATGCAACCGAGCATGGGCGCAACAATGGCATTTATACCGAAATGCAGCGGTCGATTCACAGAAAAGAAACAAAACTGCTTGATGTATCGGACCATGTTATTGTCTGCAGTGAATTTATGAAAGAAGAACTTGGCCTTATTTTTGGGACGAATTCGACAAAGATATCTGTCATTGCCAACGGGATCGAGAAAGCACCCCGTACAGACACTGATAGTTCAGGATTGAACGGGCTTCCAATCTGCCATGATAAAAAACTTATTTTCTCGATTGGGAGAATGGTGGCTGAAAAAGGATTTGAAACACTAATTGAAGCCGCCAGCAAAATGAGACACCTTGAGGAAGATATTTACTTTATTATTGCAGGCAAAGGTCCGATGCTTGAGGTTTATCGAAAAATGGTAAAAGATTATCAACTCGAAAATTTTGTGTATTTACTCGGTTTTATTAATGACGAGCAACGGAACGCGCTAATGGCAGAATGTTCGATCACCATCTTTCCGAGCCTGTACGAGCCGTTTGGGATTGTTGCCCTTGAAGCAATGAGCTTTGGAAAGCCGGTGATTGTTTCAGAAACAGGTGGTTTGAAAGGATTTGTCCAGCATGGTAAAACTGGCTTGCTGATGGATCCGGGCAGCTCTGAGAACCTGATCCAACAAGCAGAATGGCTTCTTGAAAATGAGCAAAAGGCATTTGAAATTGGCGAACAAGGCAGAAAAATGGTTGAAAGCTTATTTAGCTGGAACCGGATCGCCGAGGAAACAAAGCGAGTGTTTGACGAAGCCCTTTTAAACTTTAGAATCTAGTTGTTCATTGATCTGAAAGATATGATCACATTTCTAGTAAAAAAAATAAAAACATAAAAGGTGTAAACATGAAAACAAAAGATGGTCCATTCTTTCGAGGAAACGTGCCAGCAGAATATAGGGAAACGGAACAACTTAAAGCAAAGCCGGGGATTTGGGTAAACGGAAAGATGTATTGGGTAGATAGCGGTTATGAAAAGCTTATACCAGAACAATTGCTTTCAATTAAAATGAACAGACACCATCCCCACTCTAAAATTCGTTTTTATGATATGTATGTAACAAATCATTCTCTCGAGCCAACCGAAATCAAAGTTCTCATGATGCATTCTTATGAAAATGCAACAAAAGACCATGTTACATTTATTTCCCCCGTAAAAAAAGTAATTTTTCATCTGACCGAAGACCATGTTTTTTTAATAAACGGTCACTATAACGGTGAACCAATGGAGGAGTCGACTGTCCAGCCACTCTGGAATATTGGTTCAGAAGCTTTTTGGAGCTGCGCTGAAAAAGGACGGCTCCGCTATCAGCCGATGGCAAAAGGATTGGCAGTCAGCATTTTCTCCCTTTCTTTGAAATTGGCAGCTAGGCAGACAGTCACAGCCAATGCATGGATGATGAAAGGATCGTCACAGGACGAGCTGTTTTATTTCAATCAGGCAGTTTTAAAAAATAGACTAGCATTTCCCTGCAAATAATGCTATTATAGAAAAGTCGTATGCACGAACTAGTTACACATAGTTTGGAGGGAAATAACATGCGTGTAAACATTACATTAGCTTGCACAGAGACTGGTGATCGCAACTATATCACTACAAAAAATAAACGAAATAACCCGGACCGTCTTGAGCTAAAGAAATATAGCCCAAGATTGAAACGTGTTACTTTACACCGCGAAACAAAATAAGCAGTGGGAGTTATTCCTGCTGTTTTTTTGTATAAAAAAATCGACTTTTACGTTATAGAAAGTCAGCGGCGAGACTGAGCATTTTAAATTCAACGAGAAAACAGGGAGCCCATTTTTAATCCATGCTTCCTGATTAAAAAACCCGCTGTTATCGAGCGGGTTTTCTTTTTGTACAGCTTTATAAACAGGGGGTGTGTGTTCATGAACAGGAAAAATGAGATTCGGAAAATAGTAAAAGAGCAGCTCGCTATTCTGAACAAACCATTATATGAGGATAAATCGTATCGGATCGCGACACAGCTGTATCAAGATAGGAGCTGGCGGGCAGCGAAGACGATCGGTGTAACGATATCAAATTTTCCAGAGGTTGATACATATCAAATCATTCGAAAAGCTTGGGAGCTTGGCAAGCGTGTCGTTGTGCCGAAATGTATTCCGGCGCAAAAGCAATTAATCTTCCGCACGATCGAAAGCTTTACCGATCTGGAAACAGTGTTTTTCGGATTATACGAGCCTGTTGAGGAGCTGACAACTGCAGTTGATGCCGAAAGCATCGATTTATTAATTGTCCCGGGCCTTGCTTTCGACCGGTGCGGTTTTAGAATTGGCTTTGGCGGTGGTTATTATGATCGATTTTTAGCTGATTATCATGGCGAGGCAATATCACTCGCGTTTCAAGCGCAACTGTTCGAAGAACTTCCAGTTGAGGAACACGATATTCCGGTTGCAAAAATTATTACTGAGACAGCAGTAATTGTTGCCGATGAGTAATACAGTGATTTTAGCGTTGTTCGTTGTCGCGTCTGCTATCCTCGCTTATTTATCTCATTCATTATCAAAAAGCGGGGCAATAGCCTCTGTCCTGACCGGCATTGCCATTGCTGCGGGAACTGGTCTGGAAGGATTAATCTTGTTGGGGGTCTTTTTTGTCAGTTCAAGTTTATGGTCAAAATATCGGGCCGGAGAGAAAGCTTTTGCCGACAAACACGAAAAGGGTTCCAGGAGAGATTGGAAACAAGTACTTGCGAACGGAGGCATTCCGGCATGTTTGGCCTTGGTTCATTATTACACGCATGATCCAGTCTGGATCGTCGGTCTTTCAATCGCTTTTGCCGCCGCTAATGCCGATACATGGGCGTCTGAAATCGGCTCACTCAGTAAAACCCAGCCAGTGCTGATCAGGAATTTCCAGCGGGTTGAGAAAGGGACCTCAGGTGCTGTTACCGTTAAGGGGACGGTAGCTGCTTTGTGCGGCTCTCTGCTGATTGCCATTTTAGCTGCATGTTTATTTCAATTTAATTTTACCCTTGCCTTGTTGGTTTTCTTACTGGGGTTCACAGGGAATCTTATCGATACTCTCTTAGGCGCATATCTTCAAGCAGCTTATCAGTGTACTCACTGCCGCTCAGTGATCGAAAAAAACAGCCATTGCGGCAAACAGGCGCAGCTTATTAAGGGCTTTCGGCTATTTGATAATGACGCCGTCAACTTTTTATCATGTTTGATCGCGGCGGCAGCGGGAATGCTCTTATATTAGTGGGTTCGCAGCCAAATGGAGTAAAGACGCGTTTACACTGCCAGCAATTGGTGAAAATAGATTAAAGTACGATGTACAGTCCAGTTCATATCACTGTATACAGGTCATTGATAATTATGTAAACAAAGGGGTAATGGTATGCAAAAAGGAGTAAACCGGGTAGCGCTTATCGGAACTGGATCTGTCGGGTCCAGCTATGCTTTCGCTCTTTTGAATCAAGGGGTTACCGAAGAGCTTGTCTTAATTGATTTAAATAAGGAAAAATCTGAGGGGGATGCGATGGATCTTAACCACGGAATGGCATTTGCCCCATCCCCGACGAAAATATGGTATGGAGATTATTCGGATTGCCGCAACGCCGACCTGGTCGTTCTATGTGCCGGAGCAAACCAGAAGCCGGGAGAAACGAGGCTTGACCTTGTTGAAAAGAACACGCGGATTTTTCAATCGATTGTCGAACAGGTGATGAAGAATGGTTTTGACGGAATCTTTCTCGTCGCGACCAATCCGGTTGACATTTTAACCTATGCGGTTTGGAAATTTTCAGGGCTTCCAAAGGAACGGGTAATCGGGTCTGGAACGCTCCTGGATACTGCGCGCTTCCGTTTTCTGCTTGGCGAATATTTTCACGTTGATACCCGAAATGTTCATGCGTATATTATTGGTGAGCATGGTGACACAGAGCTTCCGGTCTGGAGCCATGCTGATATTGCAGGCAGATCTGTCTCCGATTGGATTGAGAGCCATGCCGAGATTCGCAGTGATGATTTAGAGGATTTATTTATCAATGTGCGTGATGCTGCATACCACATCATCCAGCGAAAGGGTGCCACTTATTATGGTATTGCGATGAGCCTGGTCCGGCTTACTAAGGCTATTTTACAAAATGAAAACTCTGTTTTAAC
This sequence comes from Bacillus sp. V33-4, assembly GCF_002860225.1. Classification (NCBI taxonomy): domain Bacteria; kingdom Bacillati; phylum Bacillota; class Bacilli; order Caryophanales; family Bacillaceae; genus Bacillus; species Bacillus sp. V33-4. The sequence continues at coordinate 33,137 of NZ_PGVC01000003.1, read as the reverse complement.
GGTTTCCGCTTATTTGCACGGCGAATACGGGCATAAAGATATTTATATTGGCGTTCCGGCCGTTGTCAATCGAACCGGAATAAGAGAAATTGTTGAACTTGATTTGACCGAAGAGGAGAATGAGAAATTCACCCATTCTGTAGATGTGCTGAAAAAGGCAATGGACCCTGTCTATAAAAGGAAAAGTTAATTGAAGGGACCATTGGCCTTGTTCATGAATAGCCATGTTCTTCTATAGTGCCGGCGATTTCAGCGCGGATAAAAAAAGCGGTTATTCATCAAACTAGTGCAAGGAGGGATGTTTATGATCAGGATAATGTCTTCAATTTTTTTAATTGGAACCGCAGGTTATTTTGTGTTTAAAAATCGTTATAAGTTAGTCAATTCGGCGATGCGAAGTCCAATAGGCCGAAGGTTTTTCGTTGCTTCCCTGATGAGTATTCCGGGAGTCAAAAACAAAATGATGCAAACCGTATTCTCAGGACCTGCCGGCGGTAAATGAAAAGACCGATGCAGGTCTCTTTTCAGAAAAAAAGTAATCAGAATTGTTACACATACCCTTATGATTTTCTTAAAAACGGAATATACGATTTGTATTTATACGATAAAATAAGTTTTATCAGGGCCCGTGCTGAAACAAAGAAAGTAGGGGGAAAATTGAGCTTTCGGGAAGATTATTTATTTTGGAGACTCGCTCTTTATTTCATTTCCAAGCAACATTACCGGATCGTTCAGCTATCCAATGAGCAAACCGAGCTTTGGCTTGAAAAAACTGAACAAAAACAGGCGCAAATCATCAGACTGGTGAGATACAATCTTGATTGGGGAAATTGGCTGCAACGCGATATTGAATTAACGGCGACGAATGGGGAAAGGATTCGCAAGCAGCTTCGCCACCGTGAATTGAAGGTTGTTAATATTTATGTAACCCCATATCCCCCTGTAGATGATTATTCGTTTCATATTGAGAAGCCGTATTCACACCCGGATTTACCGAAGACCATGGTCTCAACCCATATCATCGACCGGGCGAACGGGCTTTCGGCACTCGAAGCTGTTGGACAATATTTTCACGATTCAATTTCATTCACTGCCAATGGGGAATATACGGAACAGGACGTCGAGGCGGTTAAGCAAGCGGCATTGACCGAGGCTGTAAATAAGGCCAAAAAAGAAAAAGCCGTTTTTGAGTACGGCAGACCGTTCTTCTCCTACATTTTTATCGCTATTCAAGTGATGATGTTCCTTATTCTTGAATTGAATGGAGGCAGTACAAACACTGCAACGCTTATCGAATATGGTGCGAAGTCCAATCCGCACATCATTGCAGGCGAATGGTGGCGGTTTTTCACACCGATTGTCCTTCATATCGGCATCCTTCATTTATTCATGAATACGCTCGCTCTTTTCTATCTCGGCCCATTGATAGAAAGGATTTACGGCAACATACGGTTTGTTGTGATTTACTTATTTGCAGGGTTTACCGGGTCGCTTGCCAGCTTCGCATTCAGCCCGAGCCTATCTGCCGGGGCAAGCGGAGCCATTTTCGGCTGCTTTGGCGCTCTCCTTTATTTCGGGCTCATTCATCCAAAGCTATTTTTTCGGACGATGGGCATGAATGTCATTGTTGTGATCGCAATCAATCTTGGATTGGGATTTGCTATTCCGGGAATTGATAACGCCGGTCACATCGGTGGTCTTGCTGGCGGCTTTTTAGCAGCGGGTGTCGTTCATTTTCCGGAAAAGAAAAAACTTTTAATGCAGCTGCTATTTTTAATTCTAAGTATTGGCTCGATCCGATGGCTGTTAAATTACGGATATGAAGAAACAGCAAGAACGAGGGATGAACAATTGGTGCTCTCACTTGCAGGGAAATATGCCGAATCGCAACAATACGATCAGACATATAAAACACTTTTAAACTATCCAGAAAGTGAAAATCGTTCAGCCCAATTTTTGTATGCACTGGCCTTTACGGAATTAAAACTGGGAATGAATGACGAGGCGAAAGGCCATTTGCTCGAAACGATTGAAAAGGAGTCACGCTTCGATGAGGCTCATTATTATTTAGCATGGGTCTTATTTACAGAACGAAAAGTTCAAGAAGCACAAACCCATGCAGAAAATGCAGTGAAAATCAAACCATCCAACGAGGAATATCAACAGTTATTAAAAAGGATTAACGATTATCCTGAATCCGCTGCCGGAGGATAACGGGTTCCCCGTCAGCTGTTTCAAAAGCAGCCAATAAATGAGATTTATCTTTTGCAATCAAAATCACAGGCATGGAACTATCAGTTGGATCAATGATAGTTCCATCCTTTTTTTTGATGCCTAAAAAATAGTTTTATCGGACGAAACAAAAAGAATAAGGAAGCCGTTATTATTAAAAAAGCAGAATCTGACCCTTTCTTTTCATAAAAACACCTCATTTATCTACCGGGGTGATTGGTTGTCCTTTACAAGAAAAATATATGTGAAGCTATCGGAAGAAATGCTGACGCGTATGTTTTTTCTGATACATGTCAATGATGGAAGTATCAATAAGGAAAACTTTGGATTTGTTGGATACTGTTTTTAGAGGTGAAGTATGGATTTAAGACCAAAAGTACCGGTGAATGCACGAATAGGCGAAAATATTGCCTTTATGCGGAAAGAGCTGGGAGTCGGCAAAAGTTTCGACGTGATCCAGATTGATGTTGAATACGCTGAGAGGAAGATGGCGTTTTATCTGATAGACGGACTGGTAAAGGATACAATTCTGCATTTCATCATGGGGCAGCTGGCGAAACTTGAAAAGGAACAGCTTGAAAATGAACCATTGGAACAGCTCCTCAAAAAGTATATTCCCTATATAGAAGTGGAAACGACCGATGATCTTAATTCAGCGGTCGATACCGTTTTGGCGGGACCGACGGCACTGTTGGTCGACGGCGTCGATAAGGTGATCATGATTGACGCCCGTACGTATCCGGTTCGGGGACCTGAGGAACCAGATATTGAAAGAGTGGTCAGGGGTTCAAGAGATGGATTTGTCGAAACAATTGTTTTTAATACCGCATTAACAAGAAGAAGGGTCAGGGACCGCACGCTAAGAATGGAGTACATGCAAATCGGCCGTCGTTCTAAAACAGATACGGCGATCTGCTATATAGAGGATATTGCCGATCCGGACACCGTTAAAAAACTGAAAGCTTCCTTGTCAAAAATCGACACTGATGCATTGCCGATGGCGGAGAAAACGATTGAAGAATTCATAGCGGGACGGCATTGGAATCCATATCCGATGGTCCGTTACACTGAGCGCCCGGATACTGCAGCAGCCCATTTATATGAAGGACATGTAATCCTGATAGTTGATGGCTCACCAAGTGTAATCATTACGCCAACTACTTTCTGGCATCATCTCCAGCATGCCGAGGAGTATCGAAATAAACCGCTGATTGGAGCCTATTTAAGATTGGTCCGCTTTATAGCTGTATGGGCTTCAATCTTTCTGTTGCCTCTTTGGTACCTGTTCGCTGCAAATCCGGAGTTGCTGCCTGAAAATCTCTCTTTTATAGGTCCGAATGAAGAGGGCCAGGTTCCGCTCCTGTTACAATTTTTACTCGCTGAAGTGGGAATCGATTTGCTGCGAATGGCGGCGATTCATACACCATCATCATTGGCGACCGCTCTGGGACTGGTAGCAGCGCTAATGATCGGTGAAGTTGCGATTGAAGTCGGGCTATTTATAAACGAAGTGATCCTTTATCTCGCTATTGTTGCAATCGGTACATTCGCGACCCCAAGCTATGAGATGGGCCTTGCAAACCGCATTGTCCGCATTATCCTCATGCTGGCAACAGCTATGTTTGGTGCTTACGGATTTGCAATTGGTGCTACACTCTTCATTATTATCCTGGCGCGATTGCAATCGTTTGGGGTTCCATATTTATGGCCATTCATTCCATTCAACGCACGGGCATTTCGTGAAGTACTGGTCCGTGCACCTATTCCTTTGAAAGACAGGCGGCCGCGCATGTTGCATCCAAAAGACCCTGACCGGTAACCGGTTTGGTCCAGTTACATAAAAATTTTGCCATTAAAAAGTCTTCTTATTGAAGGCTTTTTTATTTACTGAATCGGGTCACATTCTTCTTGAGCAAGCCATCGCTTTAGACTATACTTAAATCGTGATCGCATGTTCTATTATTCACAATCAGCGAGGTTAAAAAATGAAATCGATATACGATGTCCAACAATTTCTGAAAAAGTTTGGAACGATCATTTACATAGGGGACAGACTGGCAGACCTTGAATTTATGGAAGCTGAATTAAAGGAGCTAAAACAATCACAGCTAATTGATGAAAAACAATTTCAATCAGCACTGCTCTTGCTTCGCAACGAAATAGCCAGAGAATATGATAAACGAAAAAATCGCTAAAAGAAAAGGTGAAGAGGATGTCAGAAAAATGGATCGCGGGTGTTGACCTGGGTGGAACTACCACTAAACTTGCTTTTATCAATCTTTACGGTGAAATTATACATAAATGGGAAATTCCAACCGACATCGCAAATGGCGGGAAAAATATAACGACAAATATCGCAAAAGCGATTGATCAGAAACTGGTTGAGCTTGACCAGCCGAAAGAAAAGCTTCTCGGCATTGGGATGGGCGCTCCAGGCCCGGTCAATTTAACAACCGGCGTCATCTATGAGGCGGTTAATCTCGGCTGGAAAAACGAATATCCGTTAAAGGATTTACTTGAAGTGGAAACTTCCCTTCCTGCAGTCATAGATAATGATGCAAACTGTGCAGCACTGGGGGAAATGTGGAAAGGGGCGGGGAACGGGGCGAAGGATCTCGTGTGCGTCACTCTTGGTACCGGTGTTGGCGGCGGCGTGATTGCAAATGGTGACATCGTCCAGGGCGTTAACGGGGCAGCAGGAGAAATTGGCCATATTACGTCCGTTATCACCGGAGGAGCTCCTTGTAACTGTGGAAAAACAGGATGCCTCGAGACCGTAGCATCCGCGACAGGAATTGTCCGGCTTGCTTCTGAAAAGCTTAAAGGCGCAGAAGACAAGGGCGAGCTTGTTGATATCTTTACCCGCAATGGGGAGATTACGGCAAAAGATGTTTTTGAGGCAGCCACTAAACAGGATCCGCTTGCTGAAGAAGTTGTTGCCGAGGTTGCTTTTCATCTCGGACTGGTGTTAGCCAGCATTGCCAATACATTGAACCCGGAAAAGATCGTGCTTGGCGGCGGTGTTTCAAAAGCCGGAGACATTTTGCTCAATTCCGTCCAGAAGCACTTTGTAAACCATGCCTTTCCCCGGATCGCTAAATCAACGCAATTAGCCCTCGCAACGTTGGGAAATGACGCCGGGGTTATCGGTGCCGCCTGGCTTGTCAAAAATAAAATCGATTAATATTCGGGTCTTATTGTAGAAGAGCTCGGGAATTTTGGCTGGCTAGTCCAAAATTCCTTTTTTTTATCCAAACCGCAGGTAAGACACGTGTCAGGCAGACTGCAGACAGCCATGAATAAAGTTTCAATTTTCTGAAATTGGACAAACGTGAAACTTTTTTGTGTTTCAAACGTCTAATGATTTGGGTATGAAAAGAGAGCTTAATATATAATTCTATAATATTAGTTTAAAATGGCATTTGATTTTTTGTAAAAAAAGTATTAAGATTATGTTTGGTTACTTCACAGTAAATCCTTATTTTGTAAAAACAAATGTAACATTCCATATCTGTGCATGTAACAGGGAGGGTTAAAACAGAATGCGAAAATTTAACTGGTCAAAGATATCGTTGATTGCGATTGCGACGGTGCTGCTTTGGCTTAAAACCTATATCGTCTATAAAACTAGCTTTGATATTAAAATTGAAAACTGGAAGCAGGAGTTTATCTTATTTATCAATCCGCTAAGCTTCCTGTTATTTATTTTCGGAATCAGCTTATTTATGAAGGAAAAGAACAGAAACCGCTACATCTTAATTTCCAGCTTTTTCATTTCGTTTGTGTTGTTTGCCAACGTAGTATTTTACCGTTTCTTTAATGACTTTTTAACGGTCCCTGTACTGTTCCAAACAAGCAATATGAGCGATTTGGGAAGCAGTGTCAATGAATTGCTTTATGTAAGTGATTTACTTTATTTTGCAGACTTTGTTATTTTGGCTCTGCTCATTAAATTTAAGCCGAAATTCATCATGGTTAAGGAATATTCAAAGGTGAACCGCCGCGTGTTTTTTCTTGTCTCGATTGCGATAGCCTTTTTTAATCTGGGCCTTGCCGAAACGGAACGGCCACAGCTGCTGACACGAACCTTTGACCGTGAAATTCTTGTCAAAAATATCGGTACTTACAATTACCATCTTTATGACATGTTTTTGCAATCGAAATCGTCTGCACAGCGTGCTCTTGCTGACGGCAGTGAATTAGTCGACATCGACAATTATGTCCATGCCAACTATAAGGAGCCTAAAGATGACATGTTCGGGATTGCGAAAGGCAAAAATGTAATTGCAATCTCAATGGAATCGATGCAAAACTTTGTGATCAACGAAACGGTAAATGGAGAAGAGATTACACCGTTTCTCAATGATTTTATCGGAGAGAGCTATTACTTCGATAATTTTTATCACCAAACGGCCCAGGGGAAAACGTCAGATTCAGAGTTTCTTTTGGATAACTCCCTTTATCCGTTAAGCCGTGGTGCAGTTTTCTTTACACATTCCGGAAACGAGTTTACGGCCACACCGGAAATTCTCGGCAATAACGGCTATTATACGGCCACACTGCACGCAAACAATAAAAGCTTCTGGAATCGGGACATTATGTATGATTCCCTTGGCTATGACCGTTTTTATTCAATGATCGATTATGACATCAGAGAGGAAAACTCTGTCGGCTGGGGCTTGAAGGATATTGATTTCCTTGAGCAGTCTGTCCAGCATTTAAAGGATATGCCGAAGCCGTTCTATTCAAAATTCATCACACTGACGAACCATCACCCTTTCGAATTGGGGGAAGAAGATAAATTTATTCAGCCTTATACGTCAGGTAATAATACGGTAGACAATTATTTCCCTACAGTCCGTTATACGGATGAAGCGATTAAGAACTTCGTCCAGAAATTAAAGGATGATGGGCTCTATGAAGATTCAGTTATTATCCTTTATGGCGACCACTATGGAATTTCTGAAAACCATAATAAGGCGATGACCGAATTTTTAGGAACAGAGGTCACACCGTTTGTCAGCACCCAATTGCAGCGTGTTCCTTTAATCATCCATATTCCTGGTCAAGAAGGAAAAACGATCTCGACTGTATCAGGTCAAATCGACTTGAAGCCAACAATTCTGCACCTTCTCGGCATTGATACGAAAAAGGATATTCAGTTTGGGGCAGATTTGTTCTCGGCAGACCGGATGGAATTCACTGTACTGCGTGATGGCAGCTTTATCACGAAAGACCATGTATACACTCGGGAAACTTGCTATGACAAGAGTACTGGCGAGCCGGCAGCAGACCAAAATGCGTGTGAGCCTTACATGGAAAAAGCGAAGAACGAACTTGAATACTCTGATAAAATTATTTACGGTGACTTGCTTCGCTTCTATGAGAATGAGAATTATCGAAGTGAAGATAGTGGATTGAAAGAAAACAACGAATAAAATCGAGGCCTGTATCTTATTAATCGGATGCAGGCCCTTTTTCTGCAGAAAAATCTGGCTGCTATCCATTTAGAGGCTCAGGTAAGTTGCTTCAATGTTGAGAAATCCCGGCCATCGGCAGTCATTTTAAAAGCCTTTCGATCATAAATTATGGTGTAATGGAAGGGGTGAAAAAACAGTGAAAGTTCGCGTCCGCGCGGGGGATTCCCTCTGGTATTATAGCCAGCTATTTCGCATGCCGCTGAACTTGATTGTCGATTCAAATAACCTGGCTACAGCAACCTCTTTACAAATTGGGCAGGAAATCAATATTCCCGGGTTTACTGCAGTCACATATTCAGTAAGAAGAGGGGACACTTTCTGGCGATTGGCAGCTGCGAGGAATTTGTCAGTAGATGCTTTGCTCCTTTTAAACCAAACTGTAAATCCAAATGTTCTTACGATTGGGCAGACGGTCTTTTTGCCGAGAAGGTTAACTGAGCCAATTGTGTTCGGGAAGAAACCATACGACTTTAATACATTAGCCACGGACATAGAAAAATTGCTGAATGTTTATCCGTTTATGATCATAAATACGATCGGTTCAAGCGTATTGGGAAAGCCGATCCAGGAAATTAAGCTTGGCCGCGGCAGGCGTAAAGTTCATATAAATGCCTCCTTTCATGCTAATGAATGGATTACAACCGCTATATTAATGAGTTTTCTAAACACCTATCTGCTGTCTTTAACGAATATGAATCCGGTCCAAGGCGTTACTACCATGAACTTATACAACAGTGTTGATCTGTCCATCGTACCAATGGTCAATCCTGACGGTGTCGATCTGGTCGTAACAGGGCCCCCTGAGGAAGTGCGGGCAAGAGTGATCGAAATAAACAGGGGGAGCACGGACTTTACTGGCTGGAAAGCAAATCTTCGCGGTGTTGATTTAAATAATCAATTCCCGGCAAACTGGGAAATCGAAAAAACACGAAAACCGAAATCACCGGCGCCGAGAGATTATCCCGGGGTTGCCCCGTTAACTGAACCGGAAGCGGTTGTGATGGCAGAACTCGCCAGAACCAGATCTTTTGATCGTCTGCTTGCTTTTCATACACAAGGGAAGGAATTTTATTGGGGATATGAAGGGCTCGAACCTCTGGAGTCTGGGATAATCGCAAATGAATTCGCGAGGGTAAGCGGTTACAGAAAAGTTCAATATGTCGACAGCCATGCTGGCTATAAAGACTGGTTTATTCAGGATTTTCGCCGGCCTGGATTTACGATTGAGCTTGGTAAAGGGATAAACCCGCTGCCATTATCCCATTTTGACGAAATCTATACAGACGCGCTCGGTATATTTCTGGCAGCCCTGTATATGTGAAAATCCACTATTATTTCCAGAAATAGCTTGTATTTTTCGCCTATTATCATTAACATAATTGTGAAAGCGGTCTATGATCATGAAACGATCTAGGAAAAAGCCGATAGCCGGCTTTTTTTCTTTTAACATTTTTCAAAATCTGTAACATTCACGGTTCTGTAACGTACTGATTATTAACTGATAAAGGCGGTGTGGGAATGGGGAAAAGGAAGACAACGAGAAAAAAATATTATAATTTTATTTTTTTGTTTTGCATCATCATTTTCACAACGATATTATCTTCCTGTTCACAGGAAAAAGAATCAGAACCCCATTCGGATATAGAGGAAAAGGATATCGGCAAAAACCCTCCAGCCCCATCCTTTTGGGATGAACAAGCGATTACTCCTATTAAAATACCCGACGGCGCCTTCAATAGAGTCAATGGATGGATTGATAATGAAACGGTACTGTTTACAACAAATCTTAGCCAGGGATCCAACGTCTATACATATAATTTAAGATCAGGTGAGAGCAGCCTGCTATATGAAAGCCGGAACCCGATTGTTGATGTCCACATTAGTCCATCAAAGCGTCAGTTCCTGATTCATTCAGCACCTTCAACATATGCAGGAGTCATCACTGTCCTCGATCGTTCTGGAAAAGAAACGTTTTCCAAGCAGATAGAATCATTTGAGCTTGCCCTTGAATGGAATCCATATGATGTAAATGCTATTCTTGTATCGTCTTTCGCCGAGGACTGGACTTACAGTACTTATTTATTAAATGTCTCAGGCGGCGAGCTAACAAAGGTGAATTTGCCGGAACCGTTTGCTCATTGGCTGAACAACAAAGAGCTTGTGTTTCTGGACTGGGATGAAAACAATCCCGGACTGCTTGCTCCACTCGTTAAAAAAGAAATCGACAAACCCGGGGAGACCGCTTTATTTGAAAATATCATAGAAGTTTCGACATTCAAGAATTTGTTAATCACGGTATCAGTAAACAGGGAGAAGCCGGATCAGGCCATTTATACCTTTTTATCAAATGATTTAAAGAAAGTAGCCTCCATCAGTTTTCCACACTTATCAACGTTTTCAGGCTGGCTTGTCCCCCATTTTGACTTTATGGAGACAGCACGGCGCTTTATTACATTCCGACCGCTCTCAAGTGGTGAAGCGGACAATTATGCAAGCGGATTTCAGCTCGTTTCCCATGATCTGAAAAGCGGAGATGAAACCATTTATTTTCAGGGGATGGATAATGAGCCTATCAGTTGTTCCCCGGACGGGATGATGTGTCTTGTCGGCTACCAGCTGGAAAAGCTGCTTATTTTGAACGCAAAGAAGGTCATTCCGTTAACCAAAACCGACGTTTGACTTGAGATTTTTTCTCTCTTATGAAAAGATGAGTAAAAAGCAGTGAGGTGATCAAATTGGCAATTGCAGATGTAACCGTTATCCCGATCGGAACCGATTCTCCCAGTGTCAGTGAGTATGTTGCAGACATTCAAAAGGTATTACAAAGATATGAAACAACAGGGAAAATCAGATACCAGCTGACCCCAATGAATACGATTATTGAGGGGGAACTTGCTGATTTATTTGAAGTGATTCAGGCGATGCACGAAGCCCCCTTTGCGAAAGGGCTTGCCCGGGTAGCCACAAATATTCGCATTGATGATAGACGGGATATAGAAAGACGCATGGAAGAGAAGGTAAAAAGAGTCGAGGCCCTGCTCGAAAGTGAAGGGATTTTCTAACTATATAAAAAAGGATTGCCTGTAATAAACGGGCAATCCTTTTTATAAAGCTTTTGCTTAGTGCGCAGTTGGAAAACCATGGTGGATGACCGTCATAATCGAAAACCAGCCAAATACAACGAACGTTCCAAGCGCGAAAAATAATCCGAGCAGATTTTTGTTCTTAAGAGAAGTGTAGCTGGCGTAACCTGCCAGGAGTGTAACTAAAGCAAAAATAATAACAAGTCCCATAATAAAACCTCCTTCACTTTAAAGCCGCGGTAAGCCTTTTTTCGTTCAGGTTTCAATTACCTGTATGTAACGGTTTTTTTATACATTCGTATTTATTTTATAATTTTTCAATGGGTTTGTCGAGATCTAAAAATGACACTTCTATGTTATACGCTTTTGCAATTCTGCCGATCAATTCCTGGTCATGCAAAGTAATAAAAAACAGTTCAACGTCATTTGTTTTTGTTCTGGCAACTAGGTGTTCTTCCATCTGCAGTTGGGCCATTTCTATTGCTATTTTATCACCATTGATAATCAGAAAACAGCTTACCATGCTTTTAAATAAGTAATGATTTTGTTTCTTGCTGACAAAGCCATAATCGGGAAAGACATCCTCGGTCGTTGCGTTTGCCAGCAGAATGAGCATATGGACATCTTCATAAAGCTCACCTTCAATCAGAAGGTTTTTGGCAAGAGTACATGCATCAGTTGACCGATAAATAAATATTGAGTCATGCTCATCCGCCGGGCTTGTTTCAAGCCGCACCAGCTCAATAAATTCAGGGACGTGTCCAATAAGATGATTTGCTTCAACACCATAATGAATAATCATGCCGATCTCCTTCCTCCTTATTTTCAGATAGTGTAAAATAATATTAGCATAAACAGCAAATGGAGGGTTTAATTGTGAAATGGATTCAAATACCGCTTGGCCCGCTGCAAACGAATTGCTACATCATTTATACTGACCGTAAATCATGTTTAATCATTGACCCTGGTGAAGAAGCCGGGAAGCTGTTCAGCGCAATTGAGGCGGAAGAATTGAAGCCTCAGGCTGTTTTGCTAACACATGCGCACTTTGATCATATTGGTGCCGTAGATGCGGTTAGAGAAATGTTTGATATTCCCGTCTATGTTCATGAAAAAGAAGCGAACTGGCTTGGCGATCCGACTTTAAATGGCTCTGAGTTTTTTATGGCTGGAAAAATCCGTGCAAAAGCGGCAGACCATTTTCTTGCTGCAGCAAATGAACGAACGATCGGTGATTTTAATTTTCAGGTGTTCGAGACACCCGGTCATTCACCTGGAAGTATTTCCATTTATTTTAAGGAAGCAGACTTCGTTGCAGCAGGAGATGCCTTATTTAATGGCAGCATCGGCCGCACTGACCTCCCCGGAGGAAATCATGATCAGCTCATTAAAAGCATTCATGACCACTTGTTAACATTGCCTGAAGAAACCGCAGTCCTGCCAGGCCATGGGCCGACAACGACAATTGGCGCTGAAATGGACGGAAACCCGTTTCTTAACGGGTTTTAAGACTAGACAAAGAAAACCCCTTCTCAAGAAGAGAAGGGGTTTTCTGGGGGATGTTCTATTCATAATGGGAGGGGATAAGTTTAAGCTATAATCTTACAATATAATAAAGATAACACTATGTCAATGGTGAAAACATAATAAAGGAGTAATGATGTTGTTAAATTATCTAAAAAATATGATTTTTTCGACTTCTTCAAAAATGATTACATATGCTGACTATATTTCAACAGCATTGTACCATCCGGAACTCGGCTACTATATGAAAGAAGGAAAAAAAATCGGTACGGGCGGAGATTTTATCACCTCAAGCAATATATCCGACGTGTACGGAAGGGCAGTGGCGAAATGGTACAGTGAGATTGTAAAGGAGATTAACTTGCCAGCGAAGGTTTGTGAACTTGGAGCAGGGAATGGAAGATTTGCCACAGCATTCATCGATGAGTGGAAGAAGTTGACTGACACACCACTCACTTATTTTATTGTGGAAACCAGCCCATATCATCGAAGCATCCAGCAGGAACTAATTGAGCTTGGGCCGGTTTGTCAGCAAATCAGCGCTCTTGACGAAATAGAGCCATTCTCTGGAATGATTTTTTCAAATGAGTTATACGATGCATTGCCAGTGCATGTAATCGAAAAAAAAGACGGCGAATTTTCCGAAATCATGGTTGCGGAATCAACCGGAAAGCTAATTGAACTAGCAGTCCCTTTGCAAAATTCACAAATCACAACGTTTCTAAACGAATATGACCTCGAACTTCAGGAAGGCCAGCGAATTGAAATTCCCCTTCAGATGGCGGAAGTCGTTTCAGCAATCGCGAAAACATTGGAAAAAGGTATTGTGGTCACTGTTGATTATGGTTATACAAATGAGGAGTGGGAGGAACCATCAAGGAGAAAAGGCAGCCTGAGGGGTTATTTTCAGCATCAAATGGTCGATAATGTTTTGGAAAGGCCCGGTGAGATGGATATTACAAGCCATGTTCACTTCGATGCGTTGATTAAACAAGGCAATGAGAGGAACCTGAAGTTTATCGCAAAGCTGAGACAGGACGAATTTCTGCTTTCTGCCGGCATATTGGACGTGCTTCGCGACCATTTTGACCCAAACCCATTCTCTGCTACAAGTAAGCGGAACAGGGCGATCCGCAGCCTGATTATGCCTGATGGGATGAGTGCTGCTTTTCATGTAATTGCCCAGGCAAAGGGGCTTGATTTTCCGGAAGAAAGGATTCTAATTGAAAGGCTTTCATAGCGGGCATATGGAATCGTGCGGACGGGTTATGATTTTTTGGCACAAAAAAAGCGCCAAGCTTGCCAGCGCTTTTTTCGTATTCACATTTAATGGCCGCCAGCACCCGGCGTCATCATAAAGGTCGTCCAGTAGGTAAAGCCGGCGAAGAAAATTGTTAAATAGGCACCAAAAACATAAATATACATGCGCTCGGAAAGCTTTAAATAACTTAAAAGTACGAAAAATCCTGTTTGACCAAAGAAAATTAAGGACATCGCATACATGTCACCTAAATAAAACATAACTGCAAATATACCCGTCCAGAATCCTAACACTCTGTACATACGATCCATATGTATCCCTCCTTTACCCTACAAGTCCCATCATTACAATATTATAAAATAAATGCAAGCAAATTGTAAATATCGGATTGTAGTTAGTTGGTGACGAATGCCTGGTAGGTGCATGATTCACAGCCGGAAAGCATGTTTTCTTTTTCCACAAGATCAACGGATTCAAACAAAGATTCAAACATTCCTTTTAAAAATTCGTAATGCATATTGCAGACCGCCTCAGTATGCTCAACGGCAACCTCCTTAAACGGACAGTTAAATATTTGAAAGTAAATTTTTGTTTTGTCCTCGCCAGCTTCCAGTTCTGGATAAAATCCAGCCATCGTTGAAGCACTCTTCAGTATATTTACTTTCTGGTCGAAGCTGAGCTCTTCACTGGAATGGGAGTTTCTTGCTGTTTCCTGTTCAATCAATTCGGTTCCAAATTGCTTCCCTGTCAAATACAGGGCTTTTTTCCCTTCTTCACCGAGGTTAAGCATCGTTTGCAGAGCAATTTTTGAAAGGAGCTGGTAGTCACGGAACGGAAAATGGAGTTGGATCACATCGTCACTTAAACGATATAATCTGCTCGGCCGTCCGCCTTTCCCCGTTTTCTTTGTCTCGGAAACTAGCATATTCACATCTTCAAGCTTTGATAAATGGAGTCTTGCTACGTTAGGGTGGATGTCAAATTCGTCGGCAATTTCCTGGACTGTCACTTCTCTGTGCCACTTTGTAATGTATTGATAAATATAATACCTTGTTGGATCGGATAAAACATTTGTAACTCTTAATGTTTGTTCCATCAAAGCTCACCTCAGTCAGATTTTTTTCCCTTAAGGGTGGCAAGTCCGTCATTTTCCCCGAGCACGCATTACCGCCCGTAAAATTTGATTCGCTCCACTACCCATCCGCGGGATGGATAAGCCCCCGAAGCGGAGGTTTAAATTAGTTCCATTATAATACAGCGCTCGTAGCATTGGAATGAGGTTAACACTGTTATCACTATATGTTTAGAAAATGTTCACATTTACAGAGCTAGTTTAGGAGTAAATATTATACATATATTATATAAAAAGTATACATTGTGTATAATAGAGGTTTATTTGCTGGAACTTCGAAGAAAGCGGAAGATGTGATGAGTGAATTAACTATTGATTTGCCTTATTAAACTTTAATTAATACTCCAATTGATAGCCGTATTAATAAAACTGGGCTAGCTGGATTCGAACCAACGCATGACGGAGTCAAAGTCCGTTGCCTTACCGCTTGGCTATAGCCCAATAGAGGGATTTTGCGATTATGGAAAGGTACACAAATCACCATGTTAATTGCGTAATAACTATTATGGAGTTTTTCGAAAAAAAATATACAAAAAAATTGTCGATAAAGAAGGAGAAGTAAATAAGTTTGTCGAATAAAACTAATGATCTAAAAGAAAGGCGGTGTTTAAGGTTGTGAAATCAATCAAACAGCTGGCTGATCGGATTATCAAGGATGCAGTCCAGCATCATGCTTCAGATATTCATATCATTCCCCGGAAAGAAGACACCCTGATCCAGCTCCGCATGGCAAACAAACTGATTCCAAGACAAACTCTCCCCAAAAAAGATTGTGACCGATTAATTGCCCACTTTAAATTCACAGCATTAATGGATATTGGCGAGCGAAGGCGTCCCCAAAGCGGTGCTTATTCATGTTTGATCGACGGCCAAAAAATCGGGCTCCGGCTCTCCACACTCCCTGCCAGCAATCGAGAAAGCCTTGTTATCCGGCTCCTGCCCCAGAACAAACAAATTCCCTTCTATCAAATTTCCTTATTCCCGTGCATGACCCGAAAATTGACCGCTCTATTAAAGCATGCACACGGCCTGATCATCTTCACAGGTCCAACCGGCAGCGGCAAAACGACTACCTTATACTCAATGCTGAACGAATCTTCCCACGTTCTTAACCGCAATATCATTACCCTTGAAGATCCAATTGAAAAGGAAACAGAATCTGTTTTGCAAGTACAAGTCAACGAAAAGGCTGGTATCTCTTATTCAAGTGGATTAAAAGCGGTTCTCCGTCACGATCCCGATATCATTATGGTTGGGGAAATCCGCGACGGCGAAACCGCAAAAATAGCTGTACGAGCGGCGCTTACTGGTCACCTTGTCCTGTCGACCATGCACACGAGAGATTCCAAAGGTGCCATTTACAGGTTGATGGAATTCGGCGTTAATTGGCTAGAAATTGAACAGACGCTTGTCGCTGTTACCGCGCAGCGGCTGGTTGAATTGGCCTGTCCATTTTGCGAAGGAGAATGTCCGCCAATGTGCTATTCCTATAGCAAATGGAAAAGAGCAAGCGTCTTTGAAATGCTGACGGGCAACGATCTTTATGCTGCTTTAAAGGAAGCAAAAGGCGAGACTTCCGAGCCGGCTCCCTACCGGACAATAAAAAAAGAAATTATGAAGGGAATCGCGCTGGGATATGTAGTCGAGTCGGAATATGAGCGCTGGATTTTCGCAAATGAAGAGAAATAGCTGGACTGTCGAAGAGCAAGCCTATTTTTTAAAGCGCACAGGTGAACTTCTTGGGCGCGGTTACCCATTGACTGAAGCCATTGAATCACTTATTTTTTACTTGCCGGAAAAGAAACAAAAACAGATTCAAAACTGCCTCGCTGAGTTAAAGGAAGGTTACCCGCTTTTTCAAATACTGGCCGGGCTTCATTTCCATAAAGATCTTGTTGGTTACGTGTTTTTTGCTGAACAGCATGGTGGCTTGGCCGCGGCTTTTCAGGATGCAAGCGAGATTATGTTGAAAAGAAACAAGGATTTACAACGGCTTCTCAAGCTCCTCTACTATCCGGCAGTGTTAATTTTTATCACGATTGTCTTATTTTTCTTCGTCGAAAATCTGTTGCTTCCAAAGTTTATCACTTTATTTCGCTCGATGAATCTCGAAGAAAACTTTTTCACACAGGTCGTTTATCTGTTTGGAAAGCTCCTTCCGCTTTTTTTGGCTGGGGTGATAATTGTCTCAGCAAGTACATTTCTTTACCACTTTGTCTTTTTCCGAAAGAAAACTCCTCTTGAACAAAAGAAAAAGTTGATTGTTCTTCCCTATGTTGGACCACTATTAAAAATGCTGTATTCCCATTATTTCTCTGTGCAATTGAGTTATTTGCTGTCAGGGGGCCTGTCAATTTTCGAAGCGTTACACCTTTTTGAACAAAATTCACAGCAGCCGTTATATAAGCAGGCAGGCGCAGAAATAAAAAGAAAGCTGATCGGAGGCGAGAGGCTGGAGACAATTTTGGCTTCTTTGCCGATCTTTGAGAAAGAATTGGCAACGATCATTAAACATGGCCAAGAAAATGGGAGGCTTGATAAAGAGCTGTATTTTTATAGCCGCTTCTGCCTGGAAAGACTCGAAGCACTCACGGAAAAAACGTTAAAGATCCTCCAGCCTCTTTTGTACTTGTTAATCGGCTTGCTTATTGTATCTATGTACTTGGCAGTACTGCTTCCGATGTTTCATTTGCTGGATGGTATATAAGAAAGGGGCACTAATAATGAAAAAAGAAGATGGTTTTACATTAATTGAAATGATGATTGTCTTACTTGTCATTTCTGTTTTGCTGGTTATTACGATTCCAAATATTACAAAGCATACTTCGAACATCCAGGATAAAGGCTGTGAAGCATTCATAAAAATGGTTCAGGCACAGGTACAAGCTTATGAAATTGAAAAAAACGCCCTGCCTGAAACAGTAGCTGATCTTGTTGCAGCACAGTATTTGAATAGCAATGAAACATCGTGTCCGAACGGAAAGCCGATCCAGATCGTTGGTGGGACTGTCAAGGAGAGCCCTTAATGTTAAGAAACGAAAGCGGATTTACTTTAATAGAATCTTTATTTGTATTATCAATTTTCCTCGTTGTCGCTTCTGTCTTAGTCTTCACAAATAAACCCCACTATGTCAACACACAGAAATCAATATTTTTCTCTGAATTATCAGGTGATCTTTATTTCGCACAGCAATATGCCATTGCCCATCAAGAGGAAGTGTCGGTCAATTTTATCCCCGGCGATAACTATTATTATATTCGCAACCGTGAACAGATCATTCTCAAACGCGATTATCCGAAAGGAATCACTGTGTATGAAGGAACACTTAAATTACGGTTTCAGTTTCAGGCAGATGGCAGCATCGCTAAATTCGGTTCATTTTTTGTTGATATTGCCAGCAATACCTATCGAGTAACGTTTTTAATTGGAAAGGGGCGCTTTTATATTGAAGAAGAGTAATGGCTTCTTTTTGGCTGAGTTGCTGCTGTCACTGTCTGCATGGGTCCTTGCTGCCAGCTTTCTCCTTCCAGCCGCAATGAAATTAGCTTGGCAGTCGAGCACTTTGCAGCAGGAAAACGCAGCACTCCAGCTGCTATATGAAGAGCTGCAAATGCTCGTTACTGATGGAGCCTCTCCTCGCGATTATGAAGTAAGTAAAAACGGAACAAATTTTCACGTTTACCCAAAGATGAATGCAACAGGGACGGAGGTCTGTGTTGAATTTGAAAGCCACTTCAGTAAAAAAATCAGTAAATGTGCTGCTGTTGAGCAATAAAGGATTTACGATGCTCGAAATGCTTTATGCTTTTGCTGTGTTCTTGATCATTGTCTCCTTTGTGCCCTTAAGCTATAAACTTATTTTAAATGATGAATCAATGGGATCCCGCTTGCAAACAATGGAATGGGAAGTATTTGCAAGCCAGGCAAAAAAAGAAATAAGAATGAGCGAACGAATTGAAATACAGGGTGACAAACTGTTAATTGGAAAAGGGGGGAGTATCATTTCATATGAGAAATATGGATCAAAGATCAGAAGAAGGGTAGATAATGCAGGTCATGAAATACTGCTGCAAAACGTTGCAACTGTTGAATTTAAAGGATTGCCACAGGGGGTGGTGATTTTGGTTAAGGACATATATGGCCGGGAATATTCTCTTTCGGCCAATTCGTTTATCGGGCTGGAGGTTGGCTGAGTGTCAATGAACGAACATGGGTTTACTTATCCGCTTACGCTCGGGATTTTTCTGTTGCTGTCGTTGATGCTGACGCTGAATGCCGAGCATTTCCTGGCAGAACAGCGCTTATTAAAGGAAACCGAATCCATATTGGAGCAGGAATATTACTTGATGAGTGCAGTAAAAAAGGTCGAGAACTCACTGCAAAGCGACATGCCAATCGAGCCAGCGGGGACATATTTCTTTCGGGACGGACAGGTTGCATACAAAATAGAGCCGTTGGCCGGTTCTGTTCTGCAAGTAACTTTTATATTAACGATGAAATCCGGTATCGAAACAACGAGCTACGGATATTATGACAGCTCCTTAAAAAAGATGACAAAATGGATCGAGAAAAATTAAGTGGAATGCTTCATAGAAATCGATCAAGGAAATGTTCATCAATGAAGATAGTTTAAAAAAGCAGCGATCGGGCAGACTTTTAAGAGAATAAGAAGGGAGGCAGTGTCCCGGTGAAAACAAATGATTATGTGAAATACATCACACAAAATGTCGTCAAATATATTGACCAGCCGAAGGATGTGCGAAAAAAGATCAAAGACGAACGGAAAGAGACGAAACAGCCTTTCCTGATCAGATGGTTTGGAATTTTGCCATATCTTTTTCAGCTTGGAAAAAACAATAGAAAACACGAGGCTCGAAGCAGAAAGTAATTCTGCTTCTTTTTCCGTCAATTCCCCGAAAAAAGGCTAAAAAGTGTTAGTTAAATAAAACAATCCCCCATTAATGATCGATATTTTTATTATTGGTTCATACTGCTCCCTTAACGCTTCTTTTTCGGTTTCATAACTTTCCTGTTTGTCTACTTCATCTTCATAAAAATGGTCCAGCAGTTTCAAATCCTTTTGCCAGCGTTCTGTCGCTTCCTCTGCCCAGCTGTGGTCTTCGGATTCGATGACGTTGGCCAAATAATTTTCAATGCGCTTAAGTCCGCTTTTCGGCATGATCATTGACGATAATGTGAAAGTATAGTCGGGTAATTTTGGTGTCAGCTCGGTATTAAGCAGTTTGTCGTGAAACTGCTCGACAAGCTGCCCATTTACCAGTTGCAAGCCAATCGATTTGAAAATGTCCCTTTTCCGGTCACACTGATAAGAAATCTTTAAGTTCACAGCGAGCCATGGCAGCAGCGGAGTATGATTTGGAAACGATCCTGCCGCATTTTCGTACAGCCGAATATAAGGTGCGAGCTTTTTCGTTGATTGAAAGATTTGATGCAGTCGAGGTGAGCCGAAATGAATGGTTTCTCCTTTAATTTGCTCGGGCACTTGCTTCGGGTTCGTGATAAGCGTCAGTTTAGCCGGATTCGGAGTTCCGCCGGTTTTCTCCAGGTATAGCCAATAATAAGGCCGGTTCATAAGCTCTTTATCGAGTTCGATTGTTAATTGCACCGTCATGTAGGCGGGGTGGTCTTCTTCAATATGACAGCTGTTTGCAATAAAATAGCGTTCAAGATATTGATGTATTTCCTGCTGCTGCACCGCTTTCACCTTCTTTCAATTCTTCA
Source organism: Bacillus sp. V33-4 (assembly GCF_002860225.1). Lineage (NCBI taxonomy): Bacteria > Bacillati > Bacillota > Bacilli > Caryophanales > Bacillaceae > Bacillus > Bacillus sp. V33-4. The sequence goes on along the minus strand of NZ_PGVC01000003.1, from coordinate 12,682 downwards.
GCAAATTGAATCATCGATGCTAAGTTCTCCATTTTAATTCTCATTTCGCCTTCGGAAGTAGATTGGCCAAAGATTTCGATTAAATGATCTTCAATATTTCCAAACTCGAGCTTTGATAAAATATCATCCAGCTCGCCGATGACCTTTTCGAATAAATGAATCTTTTCATAGAGAAGTTTTAAAATATTTTCTTCGACAGTGCCTTTCGTCGCAAAATTGTATATGATAACATCCTTCTCCTGGCCAAGGCGGTGAATCCGGCCGATCCGTTGTTCAAGGCGCATCGGATTCCAGGGCAGGTCAAAATTAATAATATGATTGCAAAATTGTAGATTGATTCCTTCACCGCCAGCTTCTGTCGCGATTAATACTTGAACTTGTTTCTGGAACAGCTCTCTCATCCAATCCTTTTTACCGCGTTTAAAGCCGCCGCGAAACGGGACCGAGCTGATTCCGTATTGCTGTAAAAACCATTGCAAGTACATTTGTGTGGCCCGGTATTCGGTAAATATAATCACCTTATCATTAATTTTTTGGATAAGTTCAACGGCTTTCATAGCCTTCGTATTGGTGTTGACCGCTTCTGCCTTACTTGCTAAATAACGAATTTGGTTATCAAATGCTGCGGATGGATTTTCTTTTCGGTTATACATATTATTCAAAGTGAAGAATACAGCTTCCTTGCTGCTGCATGCTTCGCGCTGCAAAGTCATCACAGAAAACTGGCTTGACGTAACCCAGTCCCCTTCACTGCGCAATTCCGTAATGGCATCATACAATTCTTGTTCTTCTTTTGAAAATTCAATCGGAACGGTTTCAACATGGCGCTTGGTCCATTCGATGCCAGTGTCTGCCCGCCGGTTTCGAATCATTACTTTATTGACAAGTTCGCGCAAATGCTCGTCTTCATTAATAGATCGGGAATCTTTTTTATACTTTCCATAAAAAGCAGATTCATTCCCGAGATGCCCGGGCTTTAGCAAGGAAACAAGATTAAAGATTTCTTCAATACGATTTTGAATAGGGGTTGCCGTCAGCAACAAACAAAACCGTTTTTTCAAGCTTTGTACAAATTGATAGTTTTTTGTTTTGTTGTTTTTAAGCTTATGGGCTTCATCGATGATGATCAGGTCATAATTTTGTTCGTAAATAATTTCGCGATGGGGACTGCGCTTCGCCATGTCAATGGAGGAAACGACCACATCATACTGTTCCCATACATAGCTTTTCCTCTGCGTACCGGCAGGGATGAAAAATTTATTTTTCAGTTCCTCTGCCCATTGGGTTACCAATGAAGCCGGCACTAATATCAATACCTTTTTTACAAGGCCACGAATCATATATTCTTTTAAAATCAAGCCAGCTTCAATCGTTTTGCCAAGTCCGACTTCATCAGCGAGGATTGCTTTACCATTCATGTTTTCAATTACCTGCTTGGCGACCTCCAGTTGGTGAGGCAAAGGGGTTAAGTGAGGAAGGTGTGCAGGTGCGATCAAGCCTTCAAAGTCTGGAATCACTGTATGTTGTTCGATCTCAACGGCGAGCTTGTACAATTCCCAATTGCCCCACGGACCATCTTCCGAAATTCGCTGTAAAAACTCGTCATGCCAGGTGGAATCAAATTTGATCTGTACGGTCATGTTTACAGCTCCTTTTCTTCCATAAAATAATATTGCCCGAACACGGTTTTTAATGTAGGATAAAAATAGCTTTGAAAGTTTAGAAATTTTGCACATTATGAAATCTGTTTAGAAGTTTCTGGTTATGATGTCAATATAAAGATTAGTATGGACAACTTGATAAATTTTATAAATGCGAATGATAACAAGGGGAGAGACTGCGTTTGCAGCGCCGAAGGAGCAAGCAATCAGATTGTGAATCTCTCAGGCAAAAGAACTCTTGTTTGACGCAGCTCTGGAGAGTGCTTCGAGCCATTACGAAGCCACCAAAGGGGAAAGCCTTATTTAATAAGGTAAACTTTCAGGTGCAAGGACAGAGACCTTCTCGATTCATTGGAGGGGGTTTTCTGTCCTTTTTTGCTTGGTTCAAAGCGTAAGTGTTAAAGCGAACTTTACTCGCGGTTCCGAATCGAAATCGAGCGGACGTGGCTGGATTGAACCAGGCGTGCCGGTTTCGATCTTGGCATAATCAAATTTTGATAAAACCGGACTTATGAGGGGGAGCAAACATGTCACAGTTAAAACGCACACCGTTATTCAATCTGTACAAGGAGTATGGCGCTAAAACGATCGACTTTGGCGGCTGGGATCTGCCAGTTCAATTTTCAAGCATTAAGGAGGAACATGAGGCAGTTCGGACAAGAGCCGGTTTGTTTGATGTCTCTCACATGGGTGAAATTGAAGTAAAGGGGAAAAGCAGTCTCGCATTCCTGCAAAAAATGATGACAAATGATGTGGAGAAGTTAAAAAACGGTGCAGCCCAATACACGGCAATGTGTTATGAAACAGGCGGCACAGTAGACGATTTGCTCGTTTATAAACGGGGTGATGATCATTATCTTCTTGTGGTTAACGCCGCGAACATTGAAAAAGATTATAAGTGGCTTGACGATCATCTGATAGACGGTGTTGAGCTGACAAATCTGTCGGAGACTACTGCCCAGCTTGCATTGCAGGGTCCGCTCGCGCAAGCGGTGCTGCAGAAGCTTGCTGGCAATGTGGATCTGTCAGAAATCGGATTCTTCAAATTTCAGGAGGACGTGGACTTAAACGGCAAGAAGGCACTCGTGTCGAGAACGGGATACACTGGGGAAGACGGCTTCGAAATTTATTGTCGTGCAGAGGATGCAGCAGCTTTATGGAATGGGATTTTGGCTGCCGGGAAAGAAGCTGGTGTCGTTCCGTGCGGGTTGGGAGCAAGGGACACGTTGCGATTTGAGGCAAATTTAGCCCTGTACGGCCAGGAATTATCGGCACATATTTCCCCGCTTGAAGCTGGAATTGGCTTTGCTGTGAAGCTCAACAAGCAAGCTGATTTTATCGGTAAAGAAGCCCTTTTAAAGCAAAAGGAGAACGGGGTGCCAAGAAAGCTCGTCGGTGTCGAGATGATTGATCGGGGTATACCGCGCCATGGCTATCCTGTTTATAAAGGGGAAGAAAAGATCGGTGAAGTAACAACAGGAACACAATCACCAACATTGAAAAAAAACATTGGACTTGCCCTGCTTTCGGCACAGCATGCAGAGCTAGGAAATAATGTTGAGGTCGAGATTCGCGGCAAGCGCCTGAAAGCACAGGTGGCAGCTACACCTTTTTATAAAAGAGAAAAGAAATAGATTTGAGAGGAGAATCAGTCATGAAGCATCGTTACTTACCGATGACAGAGCAAGATAAACAATCGATGTTGGATGCAATAGGCGTTACGGCAGTTGAGGAACTGTTCGGCGATATTCCCGAGCGTGTCCGCTTTAAACGTGAATACAAAATAAAGGCTGCGAAACCGGAATCCTCACTGATGAAGGAGCTAAGCCAGCTTGCAGATAAAAATGCCGACTTAAAAAAGAACACATCTTTCCTCGGCGCGGGTGTTTATGACCATTACATGCCTGTTATCGTTGACCATGTTATTTCACGTTCCGAGTTTTACACGGCGTATACGCCGTACCAACCGGAAATTTCCCAGGGTGAATTGCAGGCTATTTTCGAGTTTCAAACGATGATTTGTGAGCTGACCGGCATGGATGTTGCCAACTCTTCGATGTATGACGGCAGCACTGCTTTTGCAGAAGCGGCCATGCTCAGTGCAGGCCAGATGCGCCGGAAAAAGATATTGATCTCAAGCACTGTTCATCCGCAAACAAAGGAAGTTGTCAAAGCGTATGCAAAAGGGCAGTATGTTGAAGTCGTTGAAGTGCCGCATCAAAACGGTGTTACTGATATCGAAGCACTTAAAGAGATGATATCGGATGAAATTGCTGCAGTGATGATCCAGTATCCAAACTTCTTTGGACGGATTGAACCTTTAGACAAATTAGAGAAAGTGATTCATGCTGAAAAGGCTTTATTTGTTGTCTCCAGCAATCCTCTTGCACTGGGCGCGTTAACACCGCCCGGAAAATTCGGTGCCGATATCGTTGCCGGCGATGCCCAGCCTTTTGGGATCCCAACCGCATTCGGCGGCCCGCACTGCGGTTATTTTGCCGTTACAAACAAGCTAATGAGAAAGGTACCGGGACGCCTTGTCGGGCAAACAACCGATGAAGAAGGGCGCCGCGGCTTTGTACTGACCCTGCAAGCGCGCGAGCAGCATATCCGCCGCGATAAAGCGACATCCAATATTTGTTCCAACCAGGCGCTGAATGCTCTCGCTGCATCAGTGGCGATGACGGCACTTGGCAAAACGGGAGTCAGAGAGATGGCTCTATCCAATATTCAAAAAGCCTACTATGCGAAAACAGCTTTTGTGAAAAATGGTTTCGACATTGTTTTTGATGGCCCGTCCTTTAATGAGTTTGTTGTCAAGCTTAGTAAGCCAGTTAAAGAGGTCAATAAGCTCCTTTTACAACAAGGGATTATCGGCGGCTATGACCTTGGCCGCGAGTACAGCGATATGGAAAATCACATGCTTATCGCCGTAACTGAACTGAGAACAAAAGAAGAGATTGATACATTCGTCAAAGAATTGGGGGATTACCATGCATAACCAAGACCAACCGCTGATTTTTGAACAGAGCAAGCCTGGCCGCATCGGTTATAGCCTCCCGGAATTGGATGTTCCGGAATCAGATTTAAGCGAGTTAATTCCAGCTGGCTATTTGCGTGAAGAAGAACCGGAATTGCCCGAAGTATCGGAGCTTGATATTATGCGCCACTACACGGCGCTGTCAAAGCGCAACCATGGTGTCGATTCAGGCTTTTATCCACTCGGTTCTTGCACAATGAAATATAACCCAAAGATCAATGAAAATGTCGCCCGCTTTAATGGTTTCGCCCATATCCATCCCCTTCAGGATGAAAGCTCAGTCCAGGGGGCGCTTGGCTTATTGTATGACTTACAGGAGCATTTAATTGAAATTACCGGCATGGATGAAGTAACTTTGCAGCCAGCGGCAGGTGCGCATGGCGAGTGGACTGGACTAATGATGATCCGTGCTTACCATGAAGCAAACGGTGATACAAAGCGGACGAAAGTCATTGTCCCGGATTCTGCGCACGGAACAAACCCTGCGTCGGCAACGGTTGCCGGCTTTGAAACGATTACCGTTAAATCAAATGAACACGGCCTCGTCGACCTTGCGGATTTAAAACGTGTAGTCGGTGACGATACAGCGGCTCTCATGCTGACTAACCCTAATACGCTCGGCTTGTTTGAAGAAAATATTTTGGAAATGGCGGAAATTGTTCATAGTGCCGGCGGAAAACTTTATTATGACGGCGCCAACCTGAATGCGGTTCTATCAAAGGCACGTCCGGGAGATATGGGCTTTGACGTTGTCCATTTAAATCTTCATAAAACATTTACAGGTCCACATGGCGGTGGGGGTCCCGGTTCAGGCCCGGTTGGCGTTAAAAGAGACCTGATCCCATTTCTTCCAAAGCCGATTATAACAAAACGCGGTGACGAATATGTACTTGATTATGACCGCCCGCAATCTATTGGCCGGGTGAAACCTTATTACGGAAACTTCGGTATCAATGTCCGCGCCTATACGTACATTCGTTCAATGGGCCCTGATGGATTAAAAGCGGTAACGGAATATGCCGTGCTAAACGCGAATTATATGATGAGAAGGCTGGCGCCGCATTTTGACCTTCCGTTTGACAGGCATTGCAAGCATGAATTCGTCCTAAGCGGAAAACGCCAGAAGAAGCTCGGCGTCCGGACTCTTGATATTGCGAAAAGACTTCTTGATTTCGGCTATCATCCGCCGACCATTTATTTCCCGCTCAACGTTGAGGAGTGTATGATGATTGAGCCGACTGAAACAGAGTCGAAGGAAACATTGGATGCATTCATTGACGCAATGATTCAAATCAGCAGGGAAGCGGAGGAAAATCCTGAAATTGTCCAGGAAGCACCGCATACCACTGTGGTGGGACGCTTGGATGAAACAACAGCGGCAAGGAAACCGATCCTGCGTTATCAAAAAGCATAAACAATAAAAAGGAACCCGGAGACTGTTTTCCCAGTCTCCGGGTTCCTGCTTATCCGAGATTATTTTTTTGCTTTGACTTTTCCCGACCATTTTTTAAAACCGCCTTGTAAATGAGACAAGTCTTTATAACCTTTTCGGTTTAAAAGCTGGGCGGCTCGGCCGCTTCTCATCCCGCTCTGGCAGTATAAATAAACAGGCTTGTCCGGACGGATTTCCTTCAATCTCATTTTTAGTTGCGAAAGAGGAATATTTCTGGCTCCAAGGATATGTCCGGCGTCATATTCATTCGGTTCGCGGACATCGATAAGCTGGGCTTTACGATAACCCTCACGAAATTGATCTTCAGTAAGCGTTTTAACAATTCTCCGCTGATACAGCCACATCACGGTAGAGTATATGATGATCGCTCCAGCGACAATTACAAGGAAATAAAGTGTATCCAATCTATTCTTGCTCCTTTCAGACAATGCTAGCCAATCTTTATTATATAAGCCCGTCGTCCTATCAGTAAAGGAAATCAGATTAAAAACTTTTAAAATGAGAAGGCAATTCATCTTTCTTTTTTTTCTTAACAAATTTTGATAGACTAAAAATCATATTTCCTAAAAGAGGTTTTACATATGACAAAAGAAGTTTGGCGCTTTATTGATTCAGGAAACGGGTCTCCTGCCTTTAATATGGCACTTGATGAGGCCTTGCTTGACTGGCATAGCGAGGGGAAAATCCCTCCGGTGATCAGGTTTTACGGCTGGAATCCGGCAACGCTGTCTGTCGGTTATTTCCAGAAGGTTGAGAAAGAGATTGATATGGAGGCTGTCCGTCACCATCGTCTTGGTTTCGTGCGGCGCCCAACAGGCGGGAGGGGAGTTCTTCATGAACATGAGCTCACCTACAGTGTGATTGTGTCCGAGGAGCATCCCGACATGCCGAAAACAGTGACAGAGGCATACCGCGTTATTTCTGAAGGAATCTTAAAAGGGTTTCATTATTTAGGGCTTGATGCTTATTTCGCCGTCCCAAAAACAGCAGCAGAAAGAGATTCGCTCAAAAACCCGCGTTCGGCGGTCTGTTTTGATGCGCCGAGCTGGTATGAGCTAGTTGTCGAAGGCAGAAAAGTGGCCGGAAGTGCACAAACAAGGCAAAAAGGCGTGATTCTGCAGCATGGCTCTATTTTGCTTGATCTTGATGAGGATAAACTTTTCAGCTTATTTAAATATCCGAATGACCGCGTCAAAGAAAGAATGCAGAAAGCGTTCAAGAGTAAAGCGGTTGCGATCAATGAGATCAGCTCCCGCACGATTTCGTTAGCCGAAGCAAAAGATGCATTCAGAAAAGGATTTGCAGATGGGCTTAATATTGACTTGGAACCGTACGAGCTTTCTGCGGGTGAACTGGAGTATGTTACGAAGATTGCAAAAGACCGGTACGAGAGTAATGAGTGGAATTTTAAGCGATGACAAAGCAGCATGGGTTGCTTTGTCATTTAAAAAAAATTAGGAAAATATGACGATAAGTCTTTTTACCTAGTCGAAGAAAGTGCAAGTTGCGAAATTTGTTAAAATTTATCGATTTAGCACGGAAATCTATTTATTGCTCTCTTATTCTCCTTTTTTTAAGTTTTCTTAGGTTTGACAAAAAATTAAATTATGGTCTTAATCACAATATATAGTGGTATTAAAAATAATTTTGCTACTATATATTGATTTTTTATGTTTCGGTATGATAACGTTAGGGTACTTGAAAAACAACTAGAATTTACATCCTGAGTTGGGATTCTTCCCTATTCAACGTTGAAAAAGCTTTAGAAAGATAAAGGAGTTGTGTTGTATGTCTGTTGTGTTACGACAAAAAATGAGTATTGATGTAGAACGATTGAACAAGGATATTGGGCTATTTCCCCAAGTACACCCCATCACCGCTGATATGAAAATCTCACATAAAGGGGTTTCACGTTTGGTTATGCTTGACCGTTACACGTTCAAGGATACTGAAAAAATTACGCTGTCAAACGGAGACTTCGTCGTTCTTACTATCAAAGAAGATCCAAAATTCCCGGCGCGCGGCCTTGGTTTTATCCTCGAGATTGACTGGGAAAGCAAAGCTGCAAAAGTATTGGTCGATGAAGAATTCAGAGCAGTTCTCGACGACCCGGAAGAAGCGCGGACAGGTGTCATTAAGCGTTCTCTTGATGTTATTGAAAAGCCGCTGGAAATTTACTATGAACAAATTGCAAAACGAAACGCAACAGGCTTGGCTTCAGTAGAAAAAACAGAAGAAAAAAGGCAAGAGTGGTTCGAAAAGTTTTACCGCGAGCTTGTGAGCTTAAATTTTATCCCGGCAGGCCGTGTTCTTTACGGAGCCGGAGCTGAAACGGATGTAACTTACTTTAACTGTTATGTAATGCCGTTTGTAGCAGATTCACGAGAAGGCATTTCCGAGCACCGCAAGCAGGTAATGGAGATCATGAGTCGCGGCGGCGGAGTAGGAACAAATGGTTCTACATTGAGACCGCGCAACACTCTGGCAAAGGGTGTAAATGGAAAGTCGTCAGGTTCCGTATCCTGGCTCGATGACATTGCGAAATTAACGCATCTTGTCGAGCAGGGTGGCTCAAGACGTGGTAAAGCAGCATAACAGTGTGCCTCGTCTATAAATAAACCTCGTGAATTGCTGGAAACTCTTTATGGTTGTGAAAAACACATCCTAAATGACTTGTTGGCTACAACGTAACTGGAAACGGTAAGCGTGAATGCTTGAAAACAACAAGTGGCTAAAGACAATCAGCAGCCAAGCACCGTACAGGTGAAGGTTCAACGGCCATCGAAAGCACACTGAATAAGTGGAAGCGAGTAGAGTAGGAATCAAGTGATTCCGAAGTGCGAGGACACTCTGATTTGAGTGTAAGATATGGTCTGAACTCTAAGGCGACTTAGAGAGTTGATCTAACGAATCAACGTAACATTTTTCTGGCACAAATGATCATGCTTGCGGACTGGCATCCAGATATTGTTGAATTTATCATTTCAAAAATGCAAAACCCTCGAATTCTAAGGTTTTTGATCGAAAATACAAACGATGAACTGATTAAAAAGCTCGCAAAGGACAAGCTTAAATTTACTCCATTAACCGAGCAGGAAAAAGACATGTACCAGGGAATCATCAATTACAAACAAATTCCAGGGCTTGGCGGTTTCAATGAACAGATCATCCGAGATGCGGAATTGAAGCTGCAAACGGGTGGAAATTACACGGTTCACAACACGGAATTTTTAACTGGTGCCAACATTTCTGTCTGTTTAACGAAGGAGTTTATGGATGCTGTCGAAAACGAAGGCGATTACGAGCTTCGTTTCCCGGATGTTGAAAGCTATGACGCGGAAGACATGAAATATTATAATGAAGAGTGGCATAAAGTCGGTGATGTCCGAGAATGGCAAAAGCTCGGCAAAAAGGTCCGCACCTATAAAAAAATCAAAGCAAAAGAGCTTTGGAATTTAATCAACATTTGTGCAACTTACTCAGCGGAGCCAGGCATTTTCTTCATCGACAATGCCAACGACATGACTAATGCACAAGCGTACGGACAGAAGGTTGTTGCAACTAACCCGTGTGGTAGAGTAGCTTAATTTGCCTCACGTAAAAAATTGCGGAATGAAGCGGGAACCCTGAGATGGGAATCCGAACCGAAGGCCAGGTTTAAAAACTTGGTCAGGGGCAACGCATAGATGGTGAACCTGCAATGCAGAATATAATCCATCCAAGAGGCCGCAACATTACACACTTATCGAAAAATCTGAGTATCTGTTCAGAGGAGAAATAGAGATGAATAGGGGCTATGCAGGTTTTTATAAAGGATTCTATTTGAGGAGTTCATATGAGTATGCATATGCCAAATATCTTGATTTTTATGCGATCCCTTGGAGTTACGAAGATCAAACTTTCGATATTGGTTACAAATTATATAAGCCCGATTTTTTCTTGGTGAAGATCGAGGGAGAAAAGCGCTTATATTATTCTTGAAAAAAGTGTGTAATGAAAAGATATGCTGAACTAACGGAAACTTGAACCGTTAGAACTAAGGGATAAAAAGCCTTTAGGATAACAAAATTGGAACAACCTCTCGCACCATTCAGCGTTTGTAACTTGGCTGCTGTCAACCTCGCTGAAATGGCTGATAAAGAAACGAAGACTGTTAACTTTGAAAAACTAAAGCAGACTGTTGAAGTTGGAGTCCGCATGCAGGATAACGTCATTGATGCAACCCCATACTTCCTTGAAGAAAATAAAACGCAGGCACTTGGCGAGCGCCGTGTCGGTCTTGGCGTAATGGGGCTACATGATCTATTGATTTATTGTGAAACAGAATACGGTTCCGAAGAGGGCAACAAGCTGGTCGACGAAGTATTCGAGGCGATCGCTACCACGGCTTACCGTGCTTCTGTTGAACTTGCAAAAGAAAAAGGCAGCTTCCCATTCCTGCAAGGTCAAACAGACGGCGACACGAACCGCTTAAGAGAAGCGTTCACACAAACAGGTTATATGAAAAAAATGCCTGAGGATATTCGCGACTCGATTAAAGAACACGGAATCCGTAATTCACATTTACTCACAGTTGCTCCGACCGGATCGACTGGAACAATGGTTGGGGTTTCAACCGGTCTTGAACCATACTTCTCGTTCTCCTATTTCCGCAGTGGACGCTTAGGGAAATTTATCGAAGTGAAAGCCGATATTGTTCAAGAATATTTGGATCAGCATCCGGAAGCAGACCCAGAAAATCTGCCAAGCTGGTTTATAGCAGCTATGGAATTGGCGCCTGAAGCACACGCGGACGTCCAGTGTATCATTCAACGCTGGATTGACAGCTCAATCAGCAAGACCGTTAATGCACCAAAAGGCTATAGCGTGGAGCAAGTGGAACAAGTGTATGAGCGCTTGTACCGCGGCGGCGCAAAAGGCGGCACAGTCTATGTTGACGGCTCACGTGACACTCAAGTGCTAACCTTAAAAGCAGAAGAAAATACATTCGAAGAAACGCAAGCTGAAAAACTGGAAAAGAAAAAACAGCATGTCGTTCTCGTCGACACCATCAATGAGCTTCGTTCAACAAACGTAACAATCGGTTCCGAAATTGGCGATACTTGCCCGGTATGTCGGAAAGGCACAGTAGAAGAGATCGGTGGTTGCAATACATGCACAAACTGTAATGCACAATTACGGTGCGGTCTATAATCGTTTTTATATAAAAAGAGGATGGGGAATTTCCCCTATCCTCTTTTTTATATTCTGTTTCCTGTTGCTCATCATACAGATGAAAATCGACAAGCTGAAAGGAGGGCAGGGACTATGAAGGCATTTATGCCACAATTAATTTTTTACGAGCAACAGCGCTTGATTGTCCGCTTCCGACTTGAAATAAAGGACAAACTGGAAATATCATCCTGTAAATGCGGAAGTGCAGTATTTTATGTGAGTTCTTAAAATAATCAACTTGTCTGCCGTACTATTTTCAGCTGCTGCTGCTTAAAGATGTAATAATGACGACATCGACAGGAGTGGCGGCTATGTATATAGACGGCGTTTTTTCCGGCGGCGGCATTAAAGGTTTTGCCTTGATCGGTGCTTACAAGGAAGTTGAAAAACGGGGCTTCCGGTTTGTCAGGGTTGCCGGCACAAGCGCCGGTTCGATTGTAGCCGCCCTAGTTACGGCAGGTTATACCAGTGACGAGATTTTTAAACGCTTGGATGAACTTGATTTATCTGCCTTCATGGATCCAAGAACGACGCTGCTCCCTTTTCCGATTGCCAAGTGGCTCCTCATCTACTGGAGGCTCGGCTTGTATAAGGGAAATGCACTTGAAAAATGGATTGCCGAACAACTAATGGTAAAGGGATTGCGGACTTTTTCCGACTTGCCCCCAAATACACTGAGAGTGATTGCCTCCGACCTATCTAATGGGCGGCTTCTTGTCTTGCCGGACGACTTGCCAAGATTCGGAATTGACCCTGGCTCATTCCCGATAGCTAAAGCGATCAGGATGAGCTGCAGTCTGCCATTCTTTTTTGAACCTGTTAAGCTGAAAACCGGTTCTGAAACCAATATTATTGTCGACGGCGGTGTTCTCAGCAATTTTCCAATGTGGCTGTTTGATAAGGAACACATCAAAAAAGTTCGCCCGGTTTTAGGGATAAAAATAAGCCACCATGTTCTGGACCGTCCGAAACACAAAATCAGTAATGCGCTTCAGCTGTATGAGGCCCTGTTTGAAACGATGAAGGATGCACATGATGCCCGCTACATTTCACGTAATTATGCCCGCAATATTATTTTCATTCCAACAAAGGGCTTTCTGGCTACCGAATTTCAATTGACTGAGGAAAAAAAGCGGGCCCTGATGCAACTGGGCAAGGAATGCGCCCAAGACTTTTTCCAGTCATGGAGCTATTGAGATTTGTTTGGTTGTTTTTTATGTAAACAAAAATAGATGCACAAAGTGCCAACTAAAAATAGAGTAGGCGCATGAACAATTTCATGCGCCTCTCACAGATCCGTACGTGCGGGTCATC